>JACJXQ010000008.1:301672-603344 GCA_020636495.1 Chitinophagales bacterium
CTTTGCAAAACCTGAACGGCCAAAAGCAGAACGCCCTGAAAGAGATGGAGAAACAAGAGAACGCTCACGCTACTCTGATGACCGCAAACCCAAACGCAACTTTGATAAACCTGTAAGGCGTGCAGATGTAGCAAAAGCGGATAGCGAAAGGGCGAATGCCGGCATGAAGAAAGAAGAAGTGATGCCGCTGAACAAGTTCGTAGCGCACTGCGGTATCTGCAGCCGCCGCGAGGCTGTAGAACTGGTAAAGCAGGGACTGATAAAAGTGAATGGCGAAGTGAAAACAGAACCCGGTTATAAAGTACAGCCAACAGATAAAATAGAATATAACGGCAAGCCTATTACATCAAAGAAGAACCTGGTGTATATACTACTGAACAAACCCAAGAACTACATTACCACCACAGACGACCCGCAGGAAAGAAGGACAGTAATGGACCTGGTGGCAGATGCTGGAGACGAAAGGGTATACCCCATAGGCAGATTGGACAGGAACACGACGGGGTTATTACTCCTGACCAACGATGGAGAACTGGCACAAAAACTATCTCATCCTAAATACAATATCAAAAAGGTATACCAGGTAACACTGGACAAGAACCTGGGCAAACCTGATTTTGAAAAGATACTGGCCGGACTGACACTGGAAGACGGAGAAGTGAAAGTAGACGCACTTGCTTATCTTGAAAAGAAAAATGAGATAGGTATAGAGATACACAGTGGCCGCAACCGCATCGTGCGCCGTATTTTTGAATCGCTGGGATACGCTGTGGAAAAACTGGACCGCGTTATGTATGCAGGCCTGACCAAAAAGAACATCCCGCGTGCCAAATGGCGTTTCCTCAACGAAAAAGAGATAATCAACCTGAAACACTTCAAACAATAATATGCTGGTTACCGCTACACGCATTCACGACGGCAAAAACTGGTTGCCACTAGGTACGGTTATTGAACTGAGTGATGACGGAGTAGTAACAGGCATTTATTTTGAAACGCATAGGGAGGAAGCAAAACATTATGAGGGCATAATTTGCCCCGGTTTTGTCAATGCTCATTGCCACCTGGAGTTGTCACATATGAAAGGGGCCATTCCCGAACATACAGGCCTTATCCCATTTCTGAAACTGGTCGCCACCACAAGAAATAATTTTACAGAAGAACAGAAAGTTACCGCCCGGCATGAAGCTTTTCATGCCATGCGCAATAATGGTGTTGTTGCTGTAGGCGATATTGCCAATACCAGCGATACGCTCGACCTGCGTATACAGGATAAGATACACTTCCATAGCTTTGTCGAGGCTCTTGGTTTTTCTCAAACACCTCAGAGGCAATTTGATTATTCTGTTGCGGTATACCATGCATTTGCGGCACAGCAAAAAGAAAGCAGGATCATCCGCCAATCTATTATACCACATGCACCTTACAGTGTTTCAGAACAACTTTTCCGGCTCATAGATACCTTTGATGAGAACGCTTTACTGTCTATTCACAACCAGGAAAGTAGGGGAGAAGATGAATATTACCTCACAAAAAAGGGGCCGGTAAACGACCTGTTGCAGACACTGGGTATTGACGACAGTTTCTTTCTGCCTTCGGGCAAAACATCGCTGCAAACCTACCTGCAATGGCTGTCCGCATCTCACCCTTTTATCTTCGTGCATAATACCTACACACATCGTGCGGACATAGAAGTAGCGCAAACGCTGCTTAAGAACGTATACTGGTGCCTGTGCCCGAATGCCAATTTGTATATTGAAAATACATTGCCTGATATACCCATGCTGATGCGGGAATGTGATACTATCTGCGTAGGTACCGACAGCCTTTCTTCCAACCATCAGCTATCTGTACTGGCCGAGTTACAAACCATAAAAAAACACTACCCGGAAACTAACTGGGAAGATCTGCTGCGCTGGGGAACATATAATGGAGCCAAAGCCCTGCAAATGGATGATACCGTCGGCAGTATAGAAAAAGGTAAAAAGCCGGGAATACTTCATATCAGCGATATGGATAGCAGCACTACTGTTTCAGTATTATAAATTACTATACCGCCAGTTTCTGCGCAGGTAATATCCTGTATTTAGCGATTACATACCAGGCAAGCATAGTTACCAAAGTAAATTCATAAGCTACCAAAAATCTTTCCTGCAGCGAAGGGAAGAGCAGCATATGTACCGCTACACTTATCAGCACTATTAAGGTCATCTTCTTTGCCAACCCATGTGTCTTTATTAACAGGAAGATAGAAATAGCTATAACAAGCATATCATAAACAGAATGCCTGAACAGGAAGAATACATCTCTCCAGTGTTGTACATAATCACCTATGGATGCGACGTAAGCAAACTTCATGAACCAATCGGGTGTATCACCCATAAGCACAGGAATCAGTATCACACCGGCAAGGCCGATAGCACCTATAACGCCTGACAGCAAGAGTACATTGCGCTTGCCCTGCAGGTACACAAAATAGCTTACCACTCCCGCGAAAATGAAATTATCTACACGGCTCACCACAGAAAAGAACAACACAACCGGCAACCAAATGCCTTTGTATTGCTTAGCTACCAGGTAGAGCGACAGCATAATGAACAGGTTAGACATAGCATCAGGAGATGATAATGCCGTTATCTCCCTGAAGGGTTCGTACAAACCCAATATCACCGTTAGTATAAGAGCGAAGGGATTTTGTACATACAATGAGAGCAAAGCATACAATACAATCAGCAACAGGAATGATGCTATCAGCGAAGGGATAAGCGTAGCCTTGACCAATGGTATGCCCGTTTTATGCAGCGCGTATACAAATCCCGTATACAATGGCTTTACCCTGAAATATTCCAGCTCATCATAAAACGCTGCGGCAGCCAGCAGGCAATCTCGCCTGTCTTCTATATCGGCTGTAAGCCCGTTGTATATTTCAGCAGGCGTTTCGTTTTGCAGGCTGGTATATACTTCATCATGCATCTTCTGCATATCAGGCTCACTGTATTCAGTCACGATACCCATGTAGGCTATCATATCCCAGTTATACTCAGGCTTCTGGCTGTAGTACAGCACAATAAACCCGGCAAGGGCTACAAGCAGTATGTTGTATATCCTGTTTTTCATTACGGTGGTCTCTTATCCGCCGTAAATATATATATCCGATATACGTTATTCCGTAATGTTTATTGTAGTTAACTACTCATTAACCTTATACGGGTCGCCCATTTTGCCGGACTGGTAGTCGGCATAGCAGCGCATGATCTGTTCTTCATTGTTCATTACGAAAGGCCCGTAAGAAAAAACAGGCTCATTCAAAGGCTGGCCGCCCAATACGAAAACCTCAGCACCTTCTTCGCTGTACAGGTTGATATTGCCACCACCACGCTTGTATAATACTACCTGGTTGGGCTTCAGTTCGTTCTGGTCTTCTATCTCCAGCTTGCCACTCACGCAATAGGCAAAAGCATTGTGTGTCGGGTCTACCGGGATGTTCAATCTTGCCTGTTTATTCAGTTTCAGGTAGTAGTAGAACGTGGGTGTAAATGTCTGTATCTCAGACTTATAGCCCATCAGCTCGCCCATCACCACCCTGCCTGTAAAATCCTTTTTTACAATGGTCGGCATTACACCGTTCCTATGCACGATGGTCGTTGGGTCGTCATACTTATTATTGGCAGGCATATTTAGCCATACCTGGAAACCGTGCAGGTTGCCGCCGTCCTCTTTCAGCCTCGCACCCGACTCTTCCATATGTATCGCCCCCTTGCCTGAGGTAAACATCATGAACTCCCCTTTCTCTATCTGGAAATCATAATCCAGGCTATCCTTGTGGTGCCCGCTACCCGACAGGAAATAGGTGGTGGGTATTACCCCGGCATGCGGGTGCGCGTCTACCCTCAGCGGATTTGTTCCGGGGGTAACATCTACGGGGCCAAACTCATCGAACAGCACAAAGGGCGAGACGTAATCCAGATGATTGCCGGCAAAGGCACGCATCACAGGTAAGGTGCCCACATTCACACGATCAGCATTCAGTATCCTGTGTATCTTCCTGTTGCCTGCCGCCGAGTACATGCCTGACTGGCCTAACAACAAAGAGGGTGCCGCTACCGATGCGCCTAATATCGCCGAACCTTTTATGAATTTACGTCTTGACATCATAGTATAAATTTACACCAATATATTATACCATTCTTTACACTAATGTTTATACATACATAGGCGCCACTTATGGTTCTATTCTTTGCCGGTGGTCATCAGCAGCTTTTTGGATAGCGACGCCAGCAAGAGGGTTTTTACTGCTACATCTGATATGCCCATGGTATTGGCCACTATACTGATGAACGACCCTTCTTTTATATCGATATTAAAATCCAGCACGATGATGTCCGCCAGTATTGATAAGGTACCCATGTACAATTCGGCGGGTATCTGTTTGGCCATGATGTAAGCCGTTTCGGTGAACGGCTTATCCTCAAAGCGTACCTTGTATTCTTTATACAGGTTGATGATATCCACCTCGGAATAACCTTTGAACACCTCTTTCATCGTCACGATAGAGATAAGTTCATCTTCGCGCAGGTGGTCATCGGCTTCGGCAACGCCGAACATCAGGCAGAGTATCGCTTCTTTGTAGTACATAGGTGTATTTGGGTTTTACTATTCATGATCTGTTTTAACTGCCAATGATATTATCCGGGTGCTGCGCCAGGAACTGTTCCGCAATGATCATATCATCGTGCAGCAATCTGTCTTTATCCATAAAAGTTACCTGCCTGCGGAAAGCTGCAGCCAGTTTTTCCAGCGGCTCTGAACTCTTGTCCGGGCGGCGGAACTCTATGGCCTGCATAGCGGTGAGCAATTCTATAGCCAGCACCCGCTGTACATTCTTGATGAGCTTGTGCAGTTTGGTAGCAGCGTTGGCGCCCATGCTCACATGGTCTTCCTGCCCGTTGCTGCTCACAATGCTGTCAATAGAAGCAGGAGTACATAGCTGTTTGTTCTGGCTTACGATAGCCGCGGCGGTATATTGCGCTATCATAAAACCGCTGTTCAGACCGGCCTGTGGAGCAAGGAACGGGGGCAAGCCCCTTTGCCCGCTGACCAGCAGGTAAGTACGGCGTTCTGATATATTGGCCAGCTCAGACATAGCAATAGCCAGGAAGTCTAAATGCAGGGCCAGCGGCTGACCATGGAAGTTACCACCGCTTATTATCTCATCCTCGTCGTGGAAGACGATGGGGTTATCCGTTACCGAGTTGATCTCTGTTTCTATTACGTTGTTCACCGTGTCTATCACATCGCGGGTGGCGCCGTGTACCTGTGGCATGCAGCGGAACGAATACGGGTCCTGCACCTGCTTTTTAGGAATATCCTGTATGGCGCTGCCCTTCAGCAGGTCCATCAGCTGCTGTGCGGTGGTTATCTGCCCTTTGTGCGGGCGCACCCTGTGTATGGGGTGTTTGAAAGGGTCGCTTTTTGAATGATAGGCATCGGTAGACAAAGCACCTATTACGTTGGCCCAGGCATACAGCCTTTCCGACGCCATCAGCGCCCATGTGCCGTAGCTGCTCATGAACTGGGTACCATTCAGCAGGGCCAGCCCTTCTTTAGCGGCCAGCGGTATCGGCTCCAGCCCCATTTCTTCCAGCACTTCCATGCTCTCTCGCACCTTACCGTTGAACCTGACCTTGCCCTTACCGAATATAGGCAGGCTCAGGTGCGCCAGTGGCGCCAGGTCGCCGGAAGCACCGAGGGAACCCAGCTCGTACACCACCGGGTGGATGCGCAGGTTGTAAAAGTCTACCAGCCTTTGCACTACCTCTGTACGCACACCGCTGTAGCCCTGGCTGAGCCCGTGCGCTTTCAGCAACAACATCAGCCTCACCACATCTTCGGGCACTTCATCGCCCATACCGCAGGCATGCGAGCAAACCAGGTTCTCCTGAAGCTCAGCCAACTGGTCGTCGTTGATACGCACATCGCAGAGCGAACCGAAACCGGTATTGATACCATAATAGGTCTCGCCCTTGCTTAATATATTGTCGAGATATTTGCGGTTGTCCTGTATCCTGCCCATGGCATCGGCAGACAGGTTGATAGGGTTGTTGCCCGCTTTTTGCAGGTAGGCTATTGAGATATGATGTGGTAATTCCATGCTGCAAATATAGGTTTCCTTTGGCTGACTGTTTAGCGTTGGTAACAGGCAGTTTGTTGCTGCCTGTTGGCGATAAAACAGGTGCAAAGCTGACGCTAAATTGTTAAGTAGCTGAAAAGCGGGTTTAACTGCGGGTAATATGGATGCTTTGTAACCCATTGATAAATAACACCTTGCAACCAAACTGTTAAGTATTGTTAAGTAAAACCGTAAACGCGCTGCACTTAACAACTCATAAAAAAGCCCCGCATGTGCGGGGCTGAACTTTATAGAATATGTTGTGTATGGCGGGTGCATGGTATTGGTTTGTATTTTACTACAGCAAATATACGTAATTTTGTTGAAATTACAATTGTTTATAGGATATTGATCAATAAAAAGAACCCCTATTGAGGCAAATCAATATTACTCACCACTGGTCTAAGCGTCTCACTTAGACCCCAAACAATACAAGCGTCCGGCTTACAAAAAACAAAATGTGTTATTTACACTATAGGAAGAAAATACCGTTCTCATGACCAGGATCACCTATACTTTTCCGCCGTTGTTGGTGTTCTTCACTTAATTTTTATCGTATCCATGAAAACAGTAAAATTCAATATAGGTAGTGATTTCAGGCATGCTCTATATGCTGAATTAAGAAGCATTGGTACAATATAGGTACAACATTTTTGAATCCATATGGTTTCAAACATTCAACTGCGATGGATCAAGTCTTGAAGAATTAAGACGGCCGTTTGACTGTTTGGGTGCAGTTGCGTTTATTTAATTCCTATCCTTAATTTAGCAAGGGTCGTATAGCGATTTTCCCCGCGCAGTATATGATGCTTTCAACTTTGCTAATATATCATGATCATTAAAGCCGTAGTTATCAACTATTAGGTGCTGATACATCTCTTCAATTTCAACCGCCAAAGTGTCATTGGCAATATTGCTATCGATATTTTTCAAAGCACTTCTTATATGATTGCCCAAAACATAATTATTCATTCGCGGATGGCCGCCATCTTCGTCTAAAAGCACATACTTATGTTGAGCCTCATTCGACCAAAATACACCCGATGCCTTTGGGAAAAACTGGTGCATGACACCATTTCTAAAAAGTTTATAAATAATATCACCTTTGCAACCGTCTGCCGGGAAAAAGGTTGAGATAAAGAATAAGAAGTTCTTTTCATTTTGCCCTGGCTTTAATGGAGTAACGCTCTTTGTATGTCCAACTCTTAACACTTTACCGAAATGATCTATAACGCTGCACAAGAACATAGTATGCATAACGTTTAACATGCCATTGTTGTATTCTGGTGCTAAGTCGTTATACAGGTCGATCGCAGGATAAATTTGGGCTGTGTATTGATTGAAATACTGCGCTAAGATTGCCTCTTTCTTCTTTTCGTAAGTTATCATTTATGAAAACTACTAAGATATTTTGATAAAACTACTCCAATTTTTTCCGCCGTTGTTGGTGTTCTTCACCAACAACCCTCGTGCAGGACAATACGCAACATGCATATACCGCGAAATATGTATTTTTAAGTATGTCTGCTTACAAACGATATGAACTGTACTTTTTCACCGCGACGATACTTGACTGGCAGCCTGTATTGCAAAGCAATACTCATAAACAGGTAATACTAGATAGCCTGAAATTTTTAGTGCATGAAAATAGAATTCATGTATGTGCTTTCTGCATTATGAACAACCATATTCACTTACTATGGCAAATCATTCATCCGCAGGAATTAAAGAACGTACAACGGGACTTTCTGAAGTACACCGCACAGCAGATATTAAAACAACTACGCAATACAAATCATCCATTATTAGAAAGTTTACATGTAAATGCTAAAGACAGAAAATACCAGGTATGGCAGCGAAACCCATTATCAGTACCTGTAAGGTCTGAATCCGTATTGAAACAGAAGTTGAACTATATACATGAGAACCCCGTAAAAGCAAATCTATGTAACCTTCCGGAAGATTACCTTTTTAGCAGCGCAAAGTATTATGAAACCGGAACCGATGATTGGGATTTCATTACTCATTATATCTTTGATTGAACTTTTGAACCTCGCGAGCATGTTGGTGAAGAACACCAACATGGGCGGGGAGGCAAATACTTCCTCGTGATGACGAGAGTAGGAGAAATAACACCTTTATGTTCATTACCAACATGGAGAAGGATCGCAAACTATATAGTAATTCCCAGTACTATACCTATGGATGTATGTGTGCCTTTGAAGTACTCACGTCCGCGCTCAAAACCAAACTTGTCGTAATAAATGATACGGTACGAACTGAACCCATCAATATTATTGAAAAACTTACGTTGCACCTGCAGTCCTAAACGGTAACTTTTATGCCCTTTGCCGGGTACTTGCATACCCAGGTACAGATAGTTGATCAGCTCGCCAACAAAAGCATTATCATTCTTGCCGAAGCTCCCGTTTATCTCGTAATTAAAATCAAATAACCCGTTAATTGGCGTTTCAGTTGAGTAATAATCAAGTGGTTTGCTATGCAGGGGTAAATGCAATATCTGTCCTATCCTGAACTCAGGCATATATTTCTTTTTCGTGAACCGGTAACCGATATTTATGTTCAGTTGTATGTACGGTATAGTTGCATGCAAATGGTAATTGTCGCCAGGATATTTAGGCTTTATAAAACCATAATCACTGAAGGGATATTTAATATTTGCATTGTACCGCTCATAGCCGGCTTCTATACCTGATGACAGTAACACACCCGGTGTTGTACACCGGGTAATATTATACCCTATCCCCTGCTGCAATGTGTTGGCCATTTTTGTGATACCCACATCCCCCTTCACATCTTGTTTGTTCAGCAACAATGCATTCTTGATATAAACCAATGATTCGGTTACTCCTTTCCCTGATGATAATATCGGTGCCGCTATCAGCAGCGTTGTCACGGTTAACTTAGATAACAGTGTATTCATTTGCATGGCGAAAGTAGGATAATTTCAGATATGGGCGATACAATCGCTATGCCATTACATCCTAGTTGCAAACGAGGACGATTAGGGATCACCTATACTTTTCCGCCGTTGTTGGTGTTCTTCAACAACATGGGCGGGATGCGTTCCCCCTGATTAACAGCCGCATTATTTTATAATTGCCAATACCCTCATTTTTAGGGTACTGTTTATTTTCTTCTTCCTGATATTTGTAGTACAAAACTTTGGCAGGCAAACTTTAATATGAAACAGTTATCTAAAATATTCAGGTCAAAAAAAGCAAACATTTTCTGGATGTGCTTTAGTGCCATGTCATTCGTCTTTTTTATGACAATGTCTGTTTATACGATCCAGCACGAGCGTTCAACCTGGTTTACGGTCCTTTTCTTACTGTATGCTTTATTGGCTGTTTATTCTTTTGTGGTTTCCTTACAACGTTATAGACGGGCCAACCAATAACGTCTGTCAACTGCCAACCAAAGGAAAGCTATATTTGCAGCATGAATTGGGCGTCATTATACAGCACGATACGTACGGGTGACAGCAAAGGCAAGAAAACCAACAAAGACCGTGTACGTACCTCTTTCCAGCGCGACTACGACCGGCTGATATTCTCATCGGCCTTCCGCAGGTTGCAGAACAAGACACAGGTGTTCCCCCTGCCACGCGCGGTGTTCGTGCACAACAGGCTCACACACAGCCTGGAGGTAGCCTCCGTAGGCCGTTCGCTGGGCAAATACGTAGGCGACGCCATAGCTGAAAAATACCCCGATGAGTCGCATGAGTTCATCGATTTTTATCGTTACGAGTTATCGTCGGTAATAGCCGCCGCCTGCCTGGCGCACGATATCGGCAATCCACCCTTCGGTCATTCGGGCGAGTATGCCATCCGCACCTTTTTCAAAGAGCTGGATAACGACACCAAAGCGGAGATACACAAACGCCTTACCGAACAGCAGGTAAAAGACTTTGAACTGTTTGAGGGCAACTCCAACGCCCTGCGCATCCTCACCAACAACTTCAACGAAAAAGCGGAAGGCGGCTATAAGCTCACATATACCACGCTGGCGTCTATCGTAAAATACCCCTGCGCTTCGCACGAAGGGTTCAATAAGTCAACGGGGCTGATAGCCACGCGCAAGTCGGGCTTTTTCAACAGCGAGATAGATATATACAAGGATATTGCGGAAACGCTGGACATTCCTAAAACAGAAGGGCATGATACGGTTTACGCGCGCCACCCGTTCGTATACCTCACCGAGGCGGCCGATGACATCTGCTACCGTATAATAGATATGGAAGATGCCCACAGGCTGGATATAGTAAGCCTGGAGCAGATACAGGAGTTGTTCTACCCCTTCTTCAACGAGCCGGAGGGCTACAACAGTAGGGAGTACATTCATAAAAAAGTAGACAGCCTGCACGACGCCAACCAGAAAGTGCAATACATACGTGCCCGCTGGATAGGCCTGATGACCGACAAGCTGGCCCGCATATTTATGCAGCACGAAGAAGAACTGCTGGCCGGCACTTTGCAAAGCGACCTGCTGAGCTGCCTGCCCGAACAGGAGCAACAACTCATAAAGACCATCAACGATTTTTCATTCAAACATATATACAATTACAAGTCGGTAGTAGAGATCGAGATAGCGGGTTACAACGTAATAGGCGGCCTGCTGGAAGAACTGATGCAGGCGATACTGCACCCCGAAAAAACAAAATCGTTCAAGCTGCTGCAATTAGTGCCGGGACAGTTCCACATCAGCCGCAACCGGGAGAATCTCTACGAGGATATCTTATCAATTGTAGATTTTGTCTCCGGCATGACCGACCTCTACGCCATAGACATATACCGTAAAATAACAGGCATCAACATACCTGAAATAAAATAAGCATGCACCCGAAGGAACTGAGAATAGAAGATTATACCTACCACCTGCCCGATGAGCGGATAGCCAAATACCCGCTTGAGGAGCGTGATGCGTCGAAGCTGCTTATATACAAAAAAGGTCAACCGGCAGAAGATACCTATCGCAACATTGCTGAACATATTCCGGCAAAAGCGTTAATGGTGTTCAACCGTACCAAAGTAGTGCAGGCGCGCCTGTTGTTTACAAAAGATACGGGTGGTGTGATAGAGATATTCTGCCTGGAGCCGCACGAGCAATACAGCGATGTACAGACAGCCATGCTGCAAACGCAAAAAGTGCAGTGGAACTGCCTGGTAGGCGGCGCCAGCAAGTGGAAGCATGGCATGGTGCTGGAGCAAAAGCACGATGACTTCATCCTCAAAGCAAAAATTACAGAAAGGAATGAAGGTTCTTTTACCATTGAGTTATCCTGGGGAACTGATATAAGTTTTGCCGAGGTGCTGCACATAGCGGGCAAGATTCCCTTACCTCCCTACCTGCACCGCGATGCGGAAGATAGTGATGAAGAACGCTACCAGACCATATACGCACGCGATAAAGGCAGTGTGGCCGCACCTACAGCCGGCCTGCATTTTACCGATGCTATCATGGGCAGCCTGAAAGAAAAACATATTCATACTGAATTTGTGAACCTGCACGTGGGAGCGGGTACTTTCATGCCCGTGAAGACGGACACCATGGAAGATCACACCATGCATGCCGAGTGGATAGGCGTGGATATTGGTAGTATACAGCATATCATCAAACACCTGGATACGGGCATCATAGCGGTAGGCACCACTACCATGCGTACGCTGGAAAGCCTGTACTGGATAGGCGTACAACTGGCAAACGGGGGCACTCCGGATTTTGCAGGCTTTGCCGTAACCCAATGGGACCCTTATGAAATAGACAGCATCGTTGAAACTAAAGAGGCATTGCAGGCGATAGTCGATTACCTGCAACGGGAGAACCTCACATCACTGGTGACACGCACGCAGATACTCATAGCGCCGGGTTATAAAAACCGTGTGGTAGATGCATTGGTGACCAACTTCCACCAACCGCAAAGCACACTATTGTTGCTGGTTGCCTCTATGATTGGCGACAAATGGAAAGACCTGTATCAGCATGCTATGCAGCATGGATACCGTTTCCTGAGTTATGGAGACGGCTGCCTGATATGGCCTTAAAAGGCTTACAAAACTTATTTGACCGCAAGGTTATTAAATAGTTACATCTGATATGTAACTGATGTATTTAGTAGTTTTGCACGCATTAAACATTGAGCTTGTGAATACTTTAGAATTTATCGGGGCGGCGTTACTGGAAGATATTAAGGACGGAGACCACTCAACATTGGCTTGTATTGCCCCTGATGCTACCGGCAAGGCAGTGCTGAAGATAAAAGAGGATGGCATAATAGCCGGTATAGACCTGGCACAGAAGATATTTACATATATAGAGCCCGGGGCGCAATTTGTACTCTACAAAAAAGACGGAGACCGGGTGACCAAAGGCGAGACCGCCTTTACCGTCTTGGCCAAAGTACACACCATACTGCAGGCAGAAAGGCTGGCGCTGAACTGTATGCAACGCATGAGTGGTATCGCGACACTGACAAATATATATGCTGAAAAGATAAAGAACTATAAAACGAAAATTTTAGACACCCGGAAAACAACACCATTGTTCAGGGCGTACGAAAAAGCGGCCGTGCTGATAGGAGGCGGACAGAATCACCGTATGGGTTTGTACGATATGATCATGCTGAAGGATAACCATATCGATTTTTGCGGAGGCATAGAAGAGGCCATTACCAGCACCAACAATTACCTGGAAGCCAACGGGCTGAACCTGAAAATAGAAATAGAGACCCGAACGATAGATGATGTAAAAAGGGTAATAGCACATGGCGGCGTGCATCGCATCATGCTGGACAACTTCACACCCGAACAACTGGCCGAAGCTGTACAACTGGTAGACGGTAAATATGAAACGGAAGCATCGGGCGGTATCAATTTAGATACGGTTGAGGATTATGCCCGTACAGGTGTAGACTTCATATCAGTTGGCGCAATTATACACCATGCTGTTAGTATGGACCTTAGCTTAAAAGCACAACTGGCATGAGTAAGAAACACCTGGTCTTCATCATCAACCCTAAAAGCGGTGTAGAGCGCGAAAAAGCTATACAACTGGCTATAGATACCAAACTGGATAAAGAACAATTCAGCTACGAGCTGATTCATACAGAATATGCAAAACACGGTACGGAACTGGCAAAAGAAGCTGCAGACAAAGGTGCCTATGCTGTAGTGGCCGTAGGCGGAGACGGCTCTGTAAATGATATTGTGGCCGGGCTATTAGGTACAAACACAGCACTGGCCATTATACCCAAAGGCAGTGGCAACGGTATGGCGCGCACAATGGATATCCCACTGAAAGAACAGGAAGCCATTGACATCATCAATCGTGGCAATACCATTATGATGGATATAGGCTATGCCAACGACAGGCCTTTTATCAGTAATGCCGGCGTAGCTTTTGATGCCTTGATATCTAAAAAGTTCGCGAATAGCGTGCGCAGGGGTTTTGCCATATACAGCTGGTTGGTCACCCGTTATATGTGGACTTACAAAGAGTGGGAATGGAGCATCACCATCGACGGTAAAGAGATAAAAGAAAAAGCATTCATTATAAGCGTAGCCAATGGTAAACAGTTTGGCTACAACTTCCAGATAGCACCAGGCGCCAGTTGGACAGACGGTTTGCTGGACGTGGTGATCATCAAAAAATTCCCGAAGGTATTGGGCGGTGCCCTGGTGCTACGTGCCATGAGCGGCACTATTACTGACAGTCCTTATGTAGACCATTTTACAGCCAAAGAGGTAGTCATCAGCCATCCCAAATTGAAACTAATGCAGACAGATGGTGATGCACATGAGTGCAGCAACAGTATCCATTTCCGTATTGAGAAAGGAGCACAGAAAGTAATCGTGCCATAAAAAAGGCGGATGAAATTCATCCGCCCTTCAATTCAATATTTGTAAACTGTTATTTTCCTGTGAGGTCATACACCTGCCGTATTTTGTTCAGCATTGCTTCAAAGTCAAGCTCCAGGTCTTTGAGCATACCGGAATTCAAATCAAAAACCCAACCATGCACCACCGGGAACTTATTAGCTGCATATGATTTTTGCACCACAGCCGTTTTGATCACATTCAGGCATTGTTCCTCTACGTTCAACTCAACCAGCCTGTCATAGCGGGCATGTTCGTCCGATATTGCGTTTAATTCATCCGCATGCATACGGTACACATCTCGGATGTTGCGCAACCATGGGTTCAGTATGCCCAGGTCTTGCGGCGTCATAGCAGCTTTCACACCTCCGCAACCATAGTGGCCGCATACTACCACGTGCTTCACCTGCAGGTGCTGCACCGCATAGTTGATGCACGACATCACATTCAGGTCGATGTTATTTACCAGGTTAGCTACGTTCCTGTGTACGAACACGTCTCCGGGGCTTACACCCATAATTTCGTTAGCGGGTACACGGCTGTCTGCACACCCGATGTACAGGTAGTCGGGTTGCTGGCCTTGTGCCAGTTGTTCGAAGAAATCGGCATTGGTGCCTTTCATTTTCTCTACCCACAGCTTATTATTCTCAAAAATCTGTTCGTACGGAACTGCCATAAATACATATTTGTTGAGCTACAATAATAGTGAATATCAGCCTATCAACAGTTATAGGGTCTATAAAGGTTTAAAAAACGCCTTATAATGGTTAATTTTGCCACTCTAAAAATTACGATATATGAAACTGGTAACATATGCCCGTGAAGGAAAAGAGCAGTTAGCGCTGTTGATAGACGGTAAATTATACGATACGAACAAAGCGAACAGTGCTCTGCCTGCTACAATGAGGCAAATGCTGAATGATTGGGAGGAGTACGCTCCCCTGGCGCGTGCTACAGAAGAAGGTATTAAGAATGGTACGAACAATGTAATGGGTGTTAACTATGGAGAAGTGACTATAATGGCTCCTGTACCACACCCTACTTCATGCCGCGATGGTTATGCATTCCGCCAGCACGTGGCTGCTGCACGCCGCAACCGGAAGGTGGATATGATCGAAGAGTTTGATCAATATCCTATATGGTACTTTACCAACCATAATGCCATACAAGGCCCCGGCGACATAGTATGTATGCCTGACCATTTCAACAAACTGGATTTTGAACTGGAAGCAGCTGTAGTAATAGGCAAAAAAGGACGTAACATCACGGCAGCACAGGCGGATGAATATATTGCAGGCTACATGATCATGAACGACATGAGTGCGCGTACACTGCAAATGGAAGAAATGAAGCTGAACCTGGGCCCTGCAAAAGGTAAAGATTTCAGTACAGTGATCGGACCGATAATGGTAACACCTGATGAGCTGGAACCTTATAAAGTTCCCGCCAAAGACGGTCATACCGGTAACAGCTACAAGCTGGGCATGAAATGCTGGGTGAATGGCGAACTGCTGAGTGATGGTAATATGGGTGATATGGACTGGACATTTGCTGAGATAGTAGAGCGTTGCGCATATGGCGCAGATATTCTGCCCGGCGATGTGATAGGCAGTGGTACGGTAGGTACAGGCTGCCTGTTGGAACTGAACGGTACGGGACTGTTCCACGACCCTAACTACCAGGTACAGTGGCTCAAAGAAGGTGACGTGGTAGAAATGGAAATTGACGGACTGGGTACCTTGACTAATAAGATAGTAAAAGCAGATTCAGACTTCAGCCTGCTGGCATTGAAGAAGAATGTATAAATAATTGCCGATAGCTTTTATTAAAACAGCGGACTGGTGGTCCGCTGTTTTGTTGATATCCTAAAAGCAAACGAACACGCATTACGCGTGCTCGTTGTTGTCTTCCTCTTTCTCACTTTCAGTTTTTGCATTTATTTCCTTTATTACCTCATCCAGCGTCTGTGCTGCTTCGGCCACACCGCCTAACACCTCAAGGTTTATCGGGTCGTCCGGTTGCTCTTTGTTGAACAACTGCACGAGACCCAGAATTGAAGCCACCGGGGCGCGTACCTTGTGCGACTGTATCCAGGCTATATCTTTCAATCGTTGGTTCTGGTTCTGTATCTTCTGAATATACAGGCGCTGTTCCGTTACGTCCTGTATTGTGCCTTTTGCGGCCATAATAGAACCCATGGGAGACAATATCACCTGCCCTACTACCAACATATGCTTTACACCACGAGGCGTATTGATACGACAATAAAAATTAGGGAAGAATTTTTTGATGAAGATGGTATCAATAACCTTTTCCAGGTTCTTCTCATCTTCTTCGTGTATGATGTCCAGCAACAACTGATAGTTCAGTTTTTTATGTTCGTCCACTTCCAGTAATTCCGGTACAGACTCCGAGTACTGCACTTTTTCATTGGCTACATCCCATTTTATGTAACCTATCTTGGCCAGTTTCTCAGCTTCCTGCAATTGCTCGTTTTTCACTTTCAGCTCGTTCTCAGCTTCAATACGGTTCTGTATCTCCACCTGCATCTCCTCGCCCGAGCGAAAAGAGAACAACTTAGGCATATGCTTCACTACATAAAATGCAGTTATCCAACTAATGACACCTGTAACAAAACGAATGAATGCACTGAACCTGTACAGCGGTACCCAGAACATGAGTGCATCAACAAAGAAGGTGGCGCCGCAAACCAGTATGAAAGAAGCAAAAAGGAAATACAATTTATTAAAGCGGATAGACTTACCCATGCGCAGAGCGTAGCGTAGTATCAGCAGGGGTATGACAAAGTAAGCTGACCATACTAACAGGTCGCTTACAATATAGAACCAGCCATGAAAATCCGTCCAATTTCCGCATTGCCAGAAAGGACGGAAATCCTGGTATTCAAAGAGGTTCGTAAAGAAGTTTATTACTTCCTTCATAGTCATGTCTGCCCGACAGATACCCTTACAAGGTGCCTGTATTTTTTGTTTTGTTACGTGTCTGCACGCAGTCTTTCGCTACAATTTAATCTCACGAAGTTAACTTAATATTAGAGGCACACATAGTGTAAAAATGCTATTAACTACCTGTTAAGAAAGGGGGTTAGCTGAGCACCTGAAAAGCAATCCAGGCGCAGGTATAGGCCAGACCTAGCATGTAAACGAATTGTAAAGAAGGATATTTCCAACTGCGGGTTTCCCGCTTTACTATGGCAAGAGTACTCATGCATTGCATAGCGAATACATAGAATATAAGTAAGGACACTCCTGTGCCTATGGTATAAACAGGTGTACCGTCCAGGCGGCGTGCAGCACGCATCTTTTCTCTTACCGTTTCAGAAGTTTCATCGTTGCCAACACTATATAGGGTAGCCATAGTGCCGACAAAAACCTCGCGAGCAGCGAAGGATGTGATGATGGCAATACCTATCTTCCAGTCGTAACCCAGTGGACGTATGGCCGGCTCAATAGCCTTACCCATGATACCCGCAAATGAGTGTTCCAGGCGCTCAGTTGATTCTTCTATTTTCAGTTGCTTCAGATTGTCCGGATGTTGTTCCTTCAACACCGCGTACTTTGCCGTTACCTTCTGCATCTGTTTCGGCGGTCCGAACGCTGCAAGTACCCAGAGGATCAGCGATATGACCATGATGACCTTACCTGCATCAACCACGAAGATCTTTGCTTTCTCTATCATGGTGGTGATGACATTATTCCAGCGGGGGGCGCGGTATACAGGCAACTCCATCAGGAAGTAACTACGTTCTGTAGATTTTATCATAAGGCTCATTACCTTAGACACCAACAGTGCCATAACAAAACCCAAGAGGTACAAGCCCATAAGTACAAGCCCCTGCAGGTTGAAAACAAGGAAGCTCTTATCAGGAATGACCAGGCCTATGAGTATTGTGTATACGGGCAGGCGTGCAGAACAACTCATAAGCGGTGTGACCATAATAGTTATCAGCCGTTCCTTTCTGTTCTGGATAGTACGGGCTGCCATTACCGCAGGCACTGCACAGGCCATACCACTTATCAATGGCATAACAGAACGTCCGTTGAGGCCTACGCTACGCATCAGCCTGTCTGACAGGAAGCTGATACGAGCCATATAGCCTGTATCTTCCAGCAGAGTTATCAGCCCGAAGAGTATCATGATCTGCGGGATGAATATGGCGATACCACCAATGCCTGCCAGCACTCCGTTAACCAAAAGGTCGCGCACAAAACCAGCGGGTATGATACTGTTGAGCATTTTGGCCAGGTAGCTGAACGCCTGCTCTACCCAATCCATAGGATACTCTGCCAGCCAGAATATACTCTGGAACATGAGGAACAACACAACCAACAATACGAGATTGCCCCAAACAGGATGCAACAATATCTTGTCCATACGTTCGCTCATCATGCTCTGTTTCAGAGGACTGGTCTCTACTACACACTTCTCCATGATGCTACCTATCTTACGATAGCGCACCATTACCTCCTCAGCCTGCACTTTCGCTTTATGAAACCCGTTCTCGTTGGTAAGTGCCAGCAAGCGTATACGCTGTGCAGCGTTCAGGAACGACAGCTCCATATAGTTGCAGGCCACGTGCATAGCGCTGTAAGTACTCTTCAGGCTACAGAAGTCTTTAACTTCTTCCAGCCATTCACCCGCCTGCTCTTTTATGTCAATGAACTCCCGGGTCTGTGTACCTATACCTGTATGGTACACATCGGCTATTGTCTTCTTCAGTGCAGATATACCCTTGTTCTTACGCGGGTTGATCTTCACAACGGGAACACCCATCAACCTTTCCAAACCTTCCACGTCTACCTCGATACCCTTTTTGCGGGCCAGGTCGTTCATGCTGAGACCGATGACAACCGGTATACCCAGGTCCATTATCTGCGAGCAGAACAGGAGGTTCCGGCGTAAGTTGGACGCATCGGCTATGGCTACGATCATATCCGGCCTTTCTGCATGGTTGCGGTCCAGCAGCACCTCGTAGGTTACCTGCTCGTCTGCACTTTTGGGGTAGAGGCTGTATGTGCCCGGCAGATCGAGGATATTGGCCGACAGTCCCTCTGCAATGCGACTGACGCCGGTCTTCTTATCAACCGTAACACCGGGGAAGTTGCCCACCCGCTGGTTGAGGCCTGTAAGCACATTAAAGAGCGAACTCTTTCCGCTGTTGGGATTGCCGACAAGTGCTATGGTAAAAGAAGCCCGCATGAATAAGAGCGCAAATTTACCATTATATAACGGTGTTTGTAGCGCTTAAGGCTTAAAAACGGATATTATTCCCGAATATGAAAACGGGCAGAGCCTACCTGAGCAGGGTCACATTACCTTTTATTACCTGTTGTTGCAGCTTGCCTTTGGCGCGATACTGCACCATAAATACGTAAGTGCCTACCTCTCCCCAATCATAGTTATACCTGCCATTCCAGCCCCTGGTAACATCATTCGACTCGTACACCTTATTACCCCAACTGTTGAATATCTGAATATTGAACTCATCGACCGGGCATTTGAGCAATGGTCTGAAGATATTATTGATCTCATGGCCCGGGGTAAAGGCATTGGGAAATACGATACAGTCGTTACATGAGGTATGATAGACCCATATTGAGTCGACAAAGCTGCCACAGACATTGGTGATGGCCCTTTTGTAGAGTCCTTCGCGATCGGGATAAATGCAGCAGACGCTGGCACCGGTATTCCACTTGTAGTCAACGCCTGCTACGTTCTTGCCTATCAGTTCGATGTTGTTCTCGCACATGACGGCCTTATCTCCCAATTCTTCATGAGGTGTATAGTCGATGGTGACGTTAACCGGCACTTTAATGCTTTCGCATTTGCCGTAGGTCTGGCTGATAAAGAGTGCATAGGTACCCGGTTCAAGTGTTACGACAGGGGGTTGGATCTTACTGCCATAGACGCCGCCTGCATGGGTGTACCAGGTGATATCCGTACCCGATACGTTGATGACAGGGTCGTCAACAAATTGGCAGATCATAGTGTCGGTAGCGGCGGGTGCGGGTGTCGGGGGCTGGATATACACCTGAACCGAGTCTGTTTGTGTTCCGCATTTATTGTTTATCGACAGGGAGTATACTCCGGGGCTGTTAACAGTTATGGATGGCGTAGTGGCTCCGGTACTCCATTGATAAGTACTGTTCGGATAGTTGGCATTAATGGTCACAGGCTGGTTCTCGCAGTTGACCAGTTCTTTGCCCAGGTCAAGGCGGGGGGCGGGTACATATTTTACTTTGTAGGTATCAATATAAGTGACACATCCCGCCGAGGCTACACACCAGAAAGTGCCCGTGTCTGAAATGTTGATCTTTTCTACCGTTGCACCATTACTCCATTGGTAGTCGCCCAGTTGGGCATTACTGTTCAGGGTCATGGTAAATACTGTATCAGGCGTACAGGCTATGGAGTCCTGCGAGGTGAACAAGGTATCTACAGTGCTCATCTTCTCAACAGATACATCGTCTATGAACAGGTAGCAGCGATAGTTGTCGCGGGGATTGGGCACCTGCGGCTGTACGGGCAGGAAATTGGGCGCGCTGCCATTGTTAAACCATCCCATAGTCATCCATTCTTCTCCGCCCGTTGCCTTGTATATGGCGTTGATCCTTATCCAGCCCGAGGTATCAGACAGGAACTTGCCGGGCTGACTGATGACGCTGTTGGACAGTGCCATAGTAAAACCTGTGGATTGCGTGGCCTTGGTGGCAGAGAAGTTGACCCCTATTTTATCGATGCCCACATAGTTGTAGGTAGCGGGCGATACGCCATTATTAACATAGAAAGTGACACAGTAGCTGGTGCCGGCCACCATAGGCTGATTGAGTTTGCACTGCACATATTCTGCAAAAACATTGACCATATTGCCGCCCTGGTTACTGCCCTCCCAGGCTATCATGCCTATGTAGGCATTGCCGGTGCGCGGTAGCTGGTAGCCAAAAGCATTGCCGGGTATGGATACATAACTGCTTTGGGTGGCGCAGGTATTAAAATAGTCGGCAGAGCCGGAAGACATGGGGTTGACCCAGCCCTGAACGGTTGGGAAACTGACATAACCGGGAGAGTATTCGAGCCCTGAAATGTTGTTGGGGCAGGTTTTGTAGGTTTCGAATGATGGATTGGGCACAAGGTTCTGACCTGCACAATGAATGTGCATTACTAACGCCAGCAGCAGCGCCGTATGGACAGTGATTTGCTTCATCATAACGTCAGGAATCAATAAAGACAGGCACTTTTTTAAAAGTGTTGGGGAAATGTTAAGGGTTTTTTTAATCCGCGGTTGCAATTTTATGGCAGTTTCATATATATGACGGTTAGTATTTGTGCTTGTACAGTATTCATATTTTATTATTAATACATGCATAAGTGTTTGAGCAAAGGGTAATATTTTGTTAAGTAATGCATTTGCGGGTTTAACTGAAAGCAATATCAGGATTTTGTAACAGGTTGATAAAGAAGCATTTGCAGCTAAACTGTTAAGTAATGTTAAGTAAAAGGGTAAACGCGCCGTACTTAACAACTCATAAAAAAGTCCCGCCGGGGCGGGACTGACTCTGTTTGAATGGCTTTGGTATGGTGGTAGGTACATGGTTTTGTGTTTATTATTATACTATCCCGCTTGGGCGGGACTTCCATAAAAGCATTCGCTTTTATTACAGCAAATATACGTAATAATATACAAAATAGTCATTAAAATTACGCTTTGTGTGAGGTTATCGCCACCTCCCGTCATTGCGAGCGAGTAATGCCAGTGGCATTATGAACGAGGGCAATCTTATCTGCATTCGCAGATACTCGCTCGCAATGACGGGAGAGGGGGTGTTGTGTGTCCACGTTTGGGCGAGATCACCACGTCGGTATTGATATTCATAAATACCTCCTCGTGATGACGTACGGGAGGGGTTGTGATGACAGGAGGGGGTTGCGCAAGTCAACCGCACTTGTCCCGGGTAAATTTTGGTATCTACTTTTTTTTCTTCTTTGCTGCTGCTTTTTCTATGTCTTCCTGTACTCGGTATTTCACTATTTTTTTGATGAGTGTAACCGGCAATGGCTTATCCAGCGGGAATTGTATAGCACCTTTGCTGGTATTGTATTGCTCCAGGTCGGCGGCAAAAACAGTCATCGGCGATGCTGTGGGGTAAAATCCGATATGCGCCTTATTTGCAGCATAATACACCAATACTCCATGCTGCCTGAAAGCAGGCATATTATAGCTGATGACCTCTGCAGCGCCCGGTACGGCCTGCCTGATGGTAACCCTCATTTTATCCAGCAATAGCTGTATATCTGCGGGAAATGCGGCATGATACTCATCAATGGTTTTGAATTTGACAGTAGCCATATGCAAGATGCTTTTATCTATAGAGGATATGCAATGAAATAATAATCCAGCTTTTTGTAATAATGGTCGCAGAAGTCCTTTTCTGTGAATTGTGGTTTGTTGTTCAGCCACCTGTGCATGGTAGATACCACCAGCCCGCAGGAGGTAAGCAATTCGTATACCTTTTCTGGTGTAGAACCGTAACATTCTGATGCGCCCAAACCGTGCTCGAATATAATAACAGGCTTAGCGCTGCTGATCGTCTTTTTAGCTCCCTCCAGCACCAGCAGCTCGCCACCTTCAACGTCTATTTTCATGAAGTTGGGCATATAACCACCAGGCAGCACATTGTCCAGCAGCTCGGTCTTCACCTCTATTTTAGTATCCTCTTCATTATCACGATCGTATTTTCTTTTTACCAGTCCGCTATATGAGGGGTTGGATATTACATAATTGAAAGACGCTGTACCTGTATTATTGCTCAGGGCGTAATCATATATCTTGCAATTACCCATGCCTTTATATTTTGTCACCAGGTTTTTATACATGTCCGGTATAGGCTCAAAGGCATAATGAGTGCCGTTGGGGGCATATTTCAGCATGATATCCAATACCTCGCCCTTGTGCGCACCAATGTCGATACAGGAACTACCGGCACTGCACACCCTGCTGATAACCTTTGTGGTCTGGCTATCATACTTCTGGTTTTGGGTAATGGCAACGGGTAATTTCTTTAATACCTTCTTTATCAGTTCTTTCATTCCTGTTATATTGGTCCGACAACGGGGCAATAATATTAATCAATAATCCTGCCAGTAAAGATATTCACTTATGGGTAATAAGGTACCTCGCTTAACACAATCCCTGAAAAGAGCAGAAATTATCTATTTTTAGCATATCAATATTCTCACTGATGACAGAGGAGCGCATATTGCTGACGAATGGCTACAGGAATTTAAGACATGTACTATATATACCTGTGCTGATATTTGCGATGGATGTAATAAACAGCGGAGGGAAAAACGCAGGAATGTTGGCGGGACTTATTATCAGTATTGGTTTATACCTGCTGTTGCTCAGGGCAAGAAGATTACGTTTCGACCAACAGAACTTATACGTCATTCACGGCCGGGCAGAAAGGACCATCCATTTTTCGGACATAGAAAGCATAAAAAAGAGCAGGTCTAAAATTAATGGCAGGCGCCACTGGATAGTGACCTATGATGACGGCACGGGCAAAAAACGCAAATTGCGCTACTTTCCGTGGGACTTTGGTGGTGTGTCTAAAAAACTGAATGCCGCAGTACAGTCGGCTAACCCTAAAGTGGTGATCTGGGATCACCCTTACTTTCACCAATGATCAATCTTCTGATACTTTTATATAAGTAATATCCTGTGTGCCACTCATGGTATAATAAGCATTTACCTCTTTACCATTGGCTGTCACCATGGCAACATCCACAAAATATCTGAAGGTTACTGCATTGCCGTCTTTAGCTGATACCGTCACTTTGCCGGGCAGGTCGCCAGGGGTAGGCTCGTTAGCACCGCTTAAAGTACCTGTTATCTTTTTCCAGTCAGGGTCGATCTTTTCAGGTGCATATTGTCCAAACAGCGACTTACCGTTTACCTGCATGTCTGCCAGGTCGGGTTCGTCATTTACTGTATAGTAAAAGGTGACGTATTTACCTTTCATGTTGTAAACAGCATCGTGGTCTATGCCTCCCTGCTCAATATTAAGGTTGAAGCTTGCCTCCATCTGCCGCTCAGGAAATTCCATATCCACAGCAAATATAGGATAACCCATATCCTCTACTTCCTTCACCATACCATACTCATGTATCTCATCATCATAGGGTTCGCGCTCACCATTGAACTGAGCTTCTTCCACAGCTGCACTGTCTGTTGTTTCTGCCGTATTTTTTGTAGCAGAGCCACAGCCAAATAAAAGAACGGAAATAACCAGTAAGTATGATAACTGCTTCATTGTATTTGTATTAGTGTAGTATGAATATACAGTTTTTGTTTTGTACACCGGGCCATACACTAATGTTAACAGGCTTTTCATAGCTTTACTATTCTTCAGCGTATGAACAAAACAAAAGAAGCAGTAGAGGTATTTGACAAACATGCACAGGCATACGCCGACAAGTTCATGGATATAAGCCTGTACCACGATTCGCTGGATGTGTTTTGTGGTTTGCTGAAAGACAATGCTACCATACTGGAACTTGCCTGCGGTCCGGGCAACATTACAAAATACATGCTGGATAAAAGACCTGACCTTCAGCTACTGGGTACCGACCTTTCTGCCAATATGCTGGAACTGGCAAAAACCAATAACCCCGCTGCTGCATTTCAGCTAATGGATTGCAGGGATATAGCAGGCATCGGGCGCAAATACGATGGCATCGTGTGTGGATTTTGTATGCCTTATTTATCTAAGCAGGAGGCAACTCAATTAATAAAAGATGCAGCGGCCATACTAAATAATAACGGTGCCCTGTACATCAGCACGATGGAAGATGATCACAACAAATCAGGTTATGAAACAGGTAGCTCGGGCGATAGCATATATATGTATTACCACGAAGCCGGATACCTGTTACACGCGTTGGCTGAAAATGGATTTACTGTAATTGACCTGCAACGAAAACAGTATGCTCATAACGATGGTGTAACTGTGACCGACCTGCTGATAACAGCACGCAAGTGAACCATTAACTATGCGTACACCTCCAGCAACTTACGTACCCTTTGCTGATAGGCCGCTTTTGATGCCACACCTACTACCTTGTCTACCACTTCGCCATTGTAAATGAATAACACACAGGGCAGGTTGGTCACACCATATTTTAATGATACCTGCGGGTTCTCATCCGCATTCAGTTTGCCTACGTTTACCTGTCCTTCAAAATCGGTAGCCAGTGCGTCAATAGAAGGGCCGATGGCAATACACGGTGGGCACCATGTGGCCCAGAAGTCTACTATTGATAGTTTACCGGAGTTCAATACTTCATTATCAAAATTCGCGTCTGTAAATACTGCTGACATAGAGCTAAGTTTTTTATGGTTTGTAAAACACAAAACTATCTTTATTGCACCCGTATATACTCCTGTATTCCCTTTAAGAAAGTAGTTTCCCCGAGGGAACTAATTACCAACAGTGTTTTTGATAAATTTGTAAGGGGCAAACCATTTACTATGAGAAAAAAAGAAACCATCGTATTGGACAGTGCATGTACAAAAGATGATGAGCTGATAGCCGCCATGGATACTATTGCCGTACTGAGCGGCAAATGGAAGATACAGCTCATCACTACGCTGAATTGTGGCGGTGCGCTCCAGTTTATGGAGATACTGCGCCTGGTAGATGGCATAGGCACCAAGATGCTCTCCAAAGAATTATCAGACCTGGAAATGAACCTGCTGGTGAAACGTACCGAAATGGACACCAAACCTACTACAGTTAAATATGAACTCACCCCTCACGGCCGCACGCTGGAACGCATAATAGATGAAATGCGCAAATGGGGCCGCAGCCACAGGAAAGTGGTTATAGGGAAGTGATGATACGCTTAAAACTACAAACGCCCCTGTTGGGGCGTTTGTACTATATATTAGTTGTGAAAAATTATAGTTGCTCGGGCAGGGTGTAGGTTCTGCCTTTGTTTTGTTCTTTCAGCCAGTTTACCAGCGGGTCGAAGTATTCCAGCATAGCTTTTGCATTCAGCTCTTCGCCTGTACTTTCTTTCAGCACGGTGCGCCAGTCTTTAGAAGCACCGGGGTAGGTGATCTTCTTCAGGAAATCGCCGATACCTTTTTCGCCGTAGTAGTTGGTAGCACGCGGGTCTTGCTTCAGTATCTCTTTGGCTATGTGGTTGTGCAGTTGATACAGCAATACATAAGAGAGCGCGTAATCATAATACTGCGCGGCATCGTCGTTGATATGCGTTTTTGTAGCGGCATCGCAGTACTCCTCGCCCCTGTCTGTTGGCGGAACGATACCCTGGTATTTCTTCACATACTCCCACCACCTTGCATTGAACTGGTCCTCGGGCAGATTGTTCACATACAGGTCTCTTTCAAAATGGCTCATGGTACCGCAAGAGAAGAACATGAACACTACAGAGTTCATGGCCTCTTTCATCAGGCTTTGTATCTCGTCGGTTTTAGCGTCGGCAGGTACCAGGCCACGACCAACCAGGTATGGCTTCTGCATAGCAGCCAGTCCCATCATACTACCAATAGCCTCGTGGTATGCACGGTTGGCACCACCACGCAACAATGGCGGTACGTCAGGATTGGTATAGGTCATGTAATAATAGATATGGCCCAGCTCGTGGTTGGCAGTCTCCCACCACTCAGCATTAGGCTCTACACTCATGAGGCTGCGCACGTCCTTGTTCAGGTCCATATGCCATGCCGATGCGTGATTGTTCTTTTTCACGCTAGAGTCGCTGGGGTAAGGGTAGAGGCTTGACTTTTCCCAGAATGTCTGCGGCAGATCAGGGAAACCGATACTGGTGTATAGTTTCTCTCCTTCTTTCACTATCCACTCAGCCGTTTTTTCGCCCAGAACTGCGTTGATGTCCAATCCTTCTACTTCTATCGACGGGCTCCAGTCCTGTCCCCAACGGTTAGGCAACCAGTGTGCGGGCAGGTAGTCCGGCACTTCTTTCGCGCCGTATTTTTTAGCCAGGTCGTAACGCATCCATGTGTGCAGCTCACGATACAGCGGGTATAGCTCACCCATAAGGCGCTCCATTGTCTGCATCATCTCATCGGTCTTCATATCATAGTCGCTCACCTGGTATGTGAAGTAGTCGTTATAGTCCAGCGCCTGTACGGTCTGGTTGCGCAGGTCGCGCAGGTGTGCCAGTCCGTCTTTCAGCGGAGCGCCCACTTCTTTACTCGCATTCCATGCTGCCAACCTTTTGTCCAGGTTGTTCTCTGTTTTCAGAACACCATCAATATCGTTGGTGCTTACTTTTTTATCGCCCAGCATATACTGGAAACCATACAGCTTTTCTGTCTGGTCGGTTTCTGCTTTGATGCGTTCTTTCACTGTTTCAGCAACCGTCTGCGGATTGTTAGCGGCGCTGTATAAAATAAGCTCCAGTTGTTTTACCTGTATATCGGTCAGCTGATCTTTGTGTTGCAGGAATTTTTTTGCCTGTTCAATGTTTTCAGCACTACCGGTAAAAGCAGCCATTTCTTCGTCTGCTTTTTGCGCGGCCAGTTTATTGGTTTCGTCGCCTTCTATTATCTCAATATTGAATTTCCACTGTGCCTCGCTTGATGCTGTGTACAGCTGCACATATTTTTCGGTGTACTTATCAATGAAGGCCTGGGCATCCTGTTGCACATTGGCGCTATTGCCGCAGGAGGATAGAAAGATAGCGGCCAGGCCCAGCGCCGCGATAATATTTTTCATATGAACTGATTTTGGATAAATGTACGGCTTATTTACTTTTTTGCTGAAAGGCATTATTGCTTAATATTACACTATGCCGCACTGGGAGTTATTATTGTTCTTTTTCGTCATCGCATTTGTGTACGCTTCGGTGGGTTTCGGTGGCGGGTCCAGCTACCTGGCCATACTGGCATTGTATGCATTGCCCTTTAAAGAGATACGTCTCACCGCACTGATTTGTAACATCATTGTGGTAACGGGTGGCACCATCATTTTCATCAGGAACAAACAGGTAGATCTGCGCAAGATATTACCGCTGGTACTCATCAGCGTGCCTATGGCCTACCTGGGCGCTACTATGAAGATCAGTGAGCAGACCTTCTTTATCATTCTCGGTTGCAGCCTTATTGTTGCCGCTATGTTGCTCTGGGTGCAGACACAAAAAGCCAAAGCAAATATCCTCTCCATAAACGGGGAGGCTAATATGGTAAAAGACAGTGCATTGGGCGGTGGTATCGGTTTCCTGTCGGGGATGGTAGGCATAGGCGGTGGTATATTTTTAGCGCCATTACTCAACCTGTTGAAATGGGACGCCCCCAGGAAGATAGCCGCTACAGCGAGTGTATTTATACTTGTCAATTCACTGGCAGGCATAGCGGGACAAATAACACAACTGCCGGATAACATAAATTACCGCCAGATTTCGTTGCTTTGTATAGCGGTATTTGCCGGGGGGCAATTGGGCTCGCGAATGGGAGCGGTAAAACTGAATCCATTATGGATAAGAAGACTGACAGCCTTGCTGGTATTTGCCGCAGGCGTGAATGTGCTGATAAAGCACCTGTAATAACATACGAGTATGACTATAGAAGTCCTGGCATTTGGCATAGCGAAAGATATTTTCGGAGGCACGGCGATCAATGTTGAGCTGAATGATAATGCAACAACCGCTACACTGAAAGCTGCGCTGGAAGAAGAATATCCCGAACTGAAAGAACTGCGGTCTTATATGATAGCGGTGAATGACGAATATGCACAGGCGGGTACTGTTATCACAGAAGCAGACGAAGTAGCCATTATACCACCAGTAAGCGGAGGATAATTATGATAGAAGTAAAGATCTCATCAGAAACATTAGACATCAATTACTGTATCGAACAGGTACAGGCGCCTGAGTGCGGGGGCATAGATGTATTCATCGGTACCGTGCGCAATATGACCAACGGCAAAAGGGTAGTGACCCTGGAGTTTGAGGCTTATGAAAGCATGGCATTGAAAGAACTGGAGAAGCTGGCCGAACAGGCGATGGAAAAGTGGGAGCTGCAGAAAGTAGTGATACATCATCGCACAGGTATATTGGTGACGGGTGATGTACCCGTTGTGATAGCAGTCTCCGCTGCACACCGCGATGCTGCTTTTGATGCCTGCCGTTACATCATCGATACGCTGAAAGAAACTGTTCCTATCTGGAAGAAAGAAATTTTTGAGGATGGCGAAGTGTGGGTAGCTGCTCACCCCTGATGTACCTTCCATGCCTCAACACCTCCCTGCAATGAGTATATCTCAACTCCGGGAAATCTTCCGGATAATATCTTAACGGCCTCTGCGCTGCGCCTGCCAGATGCGCAATAACAAACTATCGGTTTGCCTGTTTCTATTGCGGCATTAGTGATTTCCTGTAATGGAATATGCACACCACCGATATGAAAAGTATTGCGCTCTTCTGCCGTTCTTACATCTATCAAATAATAGGCTGTGGTATCATTCTGTAAAACTGTTGCTGATATTTCCTGTACAGAAAAAGGCAGGGCGGTAATATTAGTTTGGGTGGTCTTCCCGAGTTTTATCGTCCTGCTTTGCATGGTGGTTGCATCCACGAATAATAATTTACCCGCCAGCAATTCACCTATGCCGGTTATGTATTTGATCACTTCGTTAGCCTGCATACAACCAATGATACCCGCAATGGTTGGCAGCACACCACCTTCCGCACAATTAGGAACAACGGCGGCATTTACATCAGGATAAAGATCGCGGTAATTGGGTGAACGGGAGCCGTCAGCATTGGCTACGTTCCAAACAGCTACCTGTCCTTCGTATTGATAGATGGCACCATACACCAGTGGCTTGCCAGACAATACACATGCATCATTCAGCAAATAACGGGTATCAAAATTATCCGTTGCATCTACCACTACATCATAACCGTTGATGATGTCTAAAACATTCTCCGCTGTTATTTTCAGGTCAAGCGGAATAATATTTATCTCCGGATTCTGTTGTTGTAAACGTTCAGCGGCTACTGCTACTTTTTTCTTTCCTTCATCAGCAGGCGTATACAATATCTGCCTGTGCAGGTTCTTTACAACAACAGTATCGTAGTCTGCAATAGCAAGTGTACCCACACCAGTTGAAACAAGATATTGCGCAACAGGGCAACCCAGACCTCCGGCACCGACTATCAGCACTTTTGTGGCAGATAGTTTTTCCTGTGCCCGGATGTCAAAACCAGGCAATGCCATTTGACAGCTATATCTTGCCAGGTCGCTCATCGGGTAGTGTTCATTTTAGCCGTTAAAATATCCCGCACACGTTCCGCATCTTCGGGCGTATTGGCATTAATGAGCGCCTCAGGATATTGCGGTTCTATAATATAGGTATCACTGTTGATGAGTGCTTTGCGCGGGCATGAATGTCCTGTTTCCACAAACGACAACAATGCCTCTTTGGCCTTCGGCTCCCAGATGGTTATCAGCGGTTCGGGCAGACCATCGTGCGGACTTTTGAATGTAGTAGCCACTTTCGTTTGATCCCTGTTATCAATAAGATATTGCAACGTGTCTTTGTATAGCAGGGGCAGATCGCAAGCAACGACCAGCCATGCAGTATTTTCTTTTTCAAATAGTGCAGTGAGTATCCCCGCTGCAGGGCCCTTCACTTCTATCTTATCAACAAGTGTTTGGTAATGGTTGTCTATTTCGTTTTGTTGTTCTGCACGGCAGGAGATATATACTTCATCACAAAACTCCTGCAACAGGTCGGCTACATAATAGCGCTGTTCTTTACCATGCCATTCTATTATGCTCTTGTCGTGCCCCATGCGTTGGCTCTTGCCACCGGCCAGTACAAGCCCGTATAGTTTAGTCTCTTTTGAAATCACTTTTACCTCCCGTTTTCTCCATCAGCTTAGTTTCCTTTATCACAATATCATGGCTCATGGCTTTGCACATATCGTATATAGTAAGTGCCGCAACAGAAGCGCCCGTCAACGCTTCCATCTCTATGCCTGTTCTTGCCGTGATGCTGCAAGTGCAATCTATCACCACTTCATCCTGTTCATTCACCTGTATATCTATATGGCAGTTGTCCAAGCCCAGCGGGTGGCAAAGCGGTATCAGTTCGCCCGTTTTTTTCGCAGCCATGATACCCGCTATTATCGCCGTCTGAAAAACCGCACCCTTCTTTGTTTGTATATCACCGTTCACCAATTGCGCCAATACGTTTTGCGGAAGCAATACAATACTCCTGGCACGTGCAGTGCGCTTGGTTACCGCCTTTGCGCTTACGTCTACCATATTGGCGCGTCCCTGTTCGTCCAGATGTGTCAGCTCACTCATATAATAGTTTTATAAGGCCATATCCTGTATGCCTCTCCTTCTGTAAAGTTAGTTTTATGTTCCGGCAGTTCCATGAACGCATCGGTGTACAGCAGGTTAACGAAATCGCCTGAGCCATTACCTTCGGATGGTGTGGCTATCAAACATCCGTCCTCTGTGCTGTTAATTTTCACCTGCAAAAAATACTGCAACTCCGGCTTGAACATATAGTCCCTGTCTAATACTGCATACAAGGGTTTGCTCTGTTCCATACCCAACGATGCCTGCAACCACGGAACGAAATACCTGTACATACACATGAACGTAGAAACAGGATTGCCGGGAAAGGCAAAAACTATTTTCTCTTCAGGACTCGCACCAAACCAGAACGGCTTGCCTGGGCGTTGCCTCACTTTATGGAATCTCTTTTCTACGTCCAGTTTGGCAAATGCTTCGGGCAGGTAATCATATTTACCCATCGATACGCCACCGCTTAATATCAGCACATCATATTCCTGCAGGCATTTACTCAATGCAGATAATATAATTGCCTCATCATCGGGTATGTGCAACATATCTGCCTGTATATGGTATTGCTGCAAAACGGATGCAATGGCATATGTATTAGAGCGACGTACTTCTGTAGGTGAAGGCGTTTGCTCAATAGGTACCAGTTCATTACCCGTTGATAATACACCTACACGCGGCAATTTTTTCACCAAGAGTTGCGACTTGCCAACTGACGCTGCTACATTGATAATAGCCGGCGTTATAACACAATTGGCGGCAACCAACAATTGGTTCTCTATTTTATCAGAGCCTTTGTAATGTATATTCTTTCCCTGCCTTATGTTATCAGTTACGATAGTGGCATGTCCATCATTTATCTCCAGGTCTTCATAACGTATCACAGTATCGGTAATATCGGGTAACGCTGCGCCCGTCATTATCTCTACACATTCTCCATCGCTTTCTATCGCTATCGGTGCATCGCCTGCCTGTTGTGTTCCTTTTATGCGGAACGTCCTGTTGCCTTTTTCATAGGCTTCGAACAGTATCGCGATACCATCCATGGTCACCCGATCGTAAGGGGGAAAATCCCTGTCTGCGCCAATGTCTTCAGCCAATACTCTACCCGTAGCCTGTCTTATCCCCACAAGCTCAGTGCCATAGTCTTTCTTTTCTGACAAGATAATATGTTCGGCTGCTGCTACACTGGTCATATCGTTATCCTCCTATTGCGGCCATTGATTCGCGGTTGGCATCTGCCTTGCGGCTTTCTTCCGCTTCCCAACCATTTTTCGCCCTGTGGTTTATCGCCCGCAGAATATTGCCCTGTATCATTTCTTCATCATAACCTTTGCGCAACAGGTCTTTGACGTTCAGTACGCCATCACCATAGAGGCAGGTTTTCAACTCACCCTGTGGTGTGATGCGCACGCGATTGCAGGTGCCACAGAACGAACGGGTATAAGCGGCAATAATGCCCACCGTTCCTTTATGCCCCGGTATGCTATAATTATAAGAAGTGGAGTAAAGAGGATCCTGCATTTTTTCAATATCGGGGTATTGCTCTCTCAGCGTGTCCAATATCCTTATATGATCCCATGTCAGCCCGGCATAGGTACCGGTACCGCTGAAAGGCATTTCTTCAATATATCTCACCGCCACGGGCAGGTCTTTGGTCAATGCTGCCAACGGAATTATGTCCTGCGTATTTTTTCCTTCCATCACCACGGCGTTTATCTTAACGCCTATGTCATGCCTTAACAATTCGTGCATGGTATCCAGCACTTTAGGTAATTCATCGCGGCGGGTAATGGCAAAAAAGCGGTCCCTGTCCACTGTGTCCAGGCTCAGGTTTACCGACTTGATCCCCAGTTTCTTTAATTCGGGTACATATTGCGCTGTCAGTACGCCATTAGTAGTAAGTGTCAGTTCTTTCAGGCCTTCCAATTGCGAGAGGCTGCGTAGAAAATCCATAAAGTTCTTGCGGGCAAAAGGCTCTCCGCCAGTGATGCGTATCTTCTCAACGCCCATATTTATCAATACACCACATATCTGCAGCATCTCTTCCCAGGTCATCAGCTCTGCCCTGTCCAGCCAGTCGATACCATGTTCGGGCATGCAATAGAAACAGCGCAGGTTGCACCTGTCCGTCACCGCCAGCCTGAGGTAGTTTACCGCCCTTCCATGATTATCCGTCAACTTCATAATTGGGGTATCGAAAGTACGTAAAAAATAGCCGCTATACATCTAGTCCGACGTTGCAGTGTGTTCTACACCGGCAACTTTCGCAATGTATTGCTTGTCTATGACGAACATGTTGGTGTTCTTCAACAACATACTCAGGCACACTTATCAATGCTTATTATGCACGAATATGCATTTTTTCAGGTCGTCGGAGGAGCGGGCAATGAGCAGGTCCAGGCGTCGTGTCTCATCCGTATAAGTCTGGTACCATACCGGCAGAGTGAGATAGACCTCGGCCACCTCTTTTTCTTGTTTGGTCAGGTCTTCCAGTTTCACCAGCTCAAATATCGCGGACTGGGTAACGCTATTTACCGTCAGGCATTTATTAGGGGCTATAACGTAATACTTTTCCCCTCTCACTTCTTTTTGTGGTAGCTTGTTGTTCTCTTCATACAACTCTTTCTGATGCGTGGTGGTCGCCTCAAAATGTTGTGCCGGGTGTTTGCCCACCAATTCGCGCATCCTGTCCGGCTCTTCTATAAGCCTGGTCACATTATTCAGCAAGTAATAACTACCGCCATCACCTATTACAGACGCGTCCAGCGTTACACGCGGGTAAATATTGTCCAGGTCATCCCTTCTTATGTATATGGTATCAGTATTGTTGTTGCACACTACCAGTTGCAGGAAAAAACGGCTAGACTGGTTGGCTTCTGTTTCAGCAGAACCTATATACAGTTTTATGCCCATTGCCCGTGCATTGCTGATACAACCTATGAACAACAGCAGTGCAAGTATCGTCTTTTTCATATATTAACAAGTTATGTTTTTTATCTATCTTAAGGTGTTAAAAATAAACCGCTGTGAATGCAAGACCAAAAATAAAAATTACATCCGGCCCTGCAGACCGTATGCTGGATATTATTTCAATCGTACTGGTGATCGGGATCTGGAGCCTAGTGCTGTATCACTACAATATTCTGCCGGAGACCATCAACACCCATTTTGACGCTTCGGGCCACGTGAACGGTACCGGCAGCAAAAACACTTTGTTTGTCATTCCCATTATCAGTACCCTCCTGTTTTTCCTGTTTGTTGCACTGAACAGAGCACCGCACCTGTTCAACTACCCGGTAGCTATTACCGAAGAAAATGCCCTGCGACAATACAGCCTGGCCACCCGCATGCTGCGGGTGCTGAATACCGGACTACAGGTGAGTATGCTGGCTACGGCATATGCTATGGTCCGCTCACAGGATTCGGCCACGGTTGGCATATGGTTGCTGCCATTGATCATGGGGCTGACCACACTGCCGGTAGTCTATTATTTTATGCAGGCAAAAAAAGCGGGTTGACATCTTTATTCGGTTGTTTGTAGCGATTGTTTCTTAATTTAGACGCATGCAGGCGCTTACGTTTACAGAAGAGAATTATATCAAAGCTATATATACCATCTCCGACAGGAATGACACCGGGGAAGTTTCTGTAAATGAAATAGCCGAGCGCGTGCAAACCCGCCCCGCAACGGTGACCGACATGTTCAAAAAACTGTCGGAAAAAGAGTTGATACACTACGAGAAATATAAGAAAGTAAGGCTGACGAATGAAGGAACCCAAATTGCATTATCCATACTGCGCAAGCACAGGTTGTGGGAAACCTTTCTTTGCGACAAACTGAACTTTGCCTGGGACGAGGTGCACGAGATAGCAGAACAACTGGAACATATCCGCTCTCAGAAACTGATAGACCGCATGGATGAGTACCTGGGTTTTCCGGAGTATGATCCGCATGGAGACCCGATACCGAAACAGAACGGAGAGTTGCCCGCCAGCAAGGCCGTACCGCTTACTGAAATACCGGTAAATACTACTTGTGTATTCGTAGCAGTGAATGATACCTCGAGCGCTTTTCTGCAGCAGCTGAAACGTTTTAACCTGGAAATAGGCACAGAGCTGAACGTTACAGAGCGTATGCCTTACGACAACAGCGTGTGGGTAACCAATAAGAACGGGGACAACTTTCAGTTATCAGAAAAGATATCTGTCAATATACTGGTAGTGTAAATGACCGGGATGCTTAATTTCTTTTCAAGGGCTGCTTGTAGATAGGTACCGTAGAGCAGGGCTCCCCATACATCAGCGATTTTACAACAGGCCTTAGTTTTTCCGTTGCTGCCACATAAGCTATTTCAGGCACGCTTTTATCACCGCAGCCTTTCAGCACTACACGCTTGTCTACATACTCTGCGGTATCTATCACACCAATTTTGTCAGCAACTATTTTTTTCGTCATTTCTTCAACCGTACCAAAGTACACTGAGGCCGCGAAAGGTTGCAGGCAGGATGAGATGAGCATATATGCCCAAACAGGTACAATTGCATCTGCCGAACAATAAATAGCTACATACTTATCCTTGTATGTTGTCCAGTCGTGTTCTTTCATGGCATCGCGAAAGTCTTTTTCTTTCAGGATCATCTCGCGAAACAAGAACGGTTTAATATCGAAAGGAACAACCGAACCCTCTTCAGGCAGATAAGCTGCGAGATCCAGGGTAATAATACCGCTTTCGGCTACTTTGTTTACGATCGTATCCATGCTACAAAGTTACAAACAGTTGGTGAGCAAATAAAAACGGCCCCGAGGTTACGGGGCCGTTTTTGCTTATATCGTCTTCAGAGAAACTTATATTAATAGTTTTGCGGGTTGTATTTGATATTGGCGTTCTTTTTCAATTGCTCTTCTATCCTGCCGTTCAGCGAGTTCTTGATCTCCATCTGCATCATATCGCGTTCTCTTTCGCTAAAAGTCTCGTCTTTGTTAGCAGAAGTATACCTGTTCTTCACGCTGATGAAGTAAACCGCGCTTTGCTCCTTAATAGCAGGAGAAACTGTGTTTGGTTTGAAATCATTACAGAAAGAATAACCTACCACTTTCGGAGCATAACCCATAGGGCCAGAGAAAGAGTTGTTGCCCCTGAACGAATCGAAAGACTGCAGCTCAGTACCTGCGGTAGAAGCTATTTCAGACAATGATTTTTTACCGTCATATTTCTTAGCAATTACATCCGCTTTTTTCTCGTTCTTCAGCTGTGGCTCAATGTTCCTGCGTGTATTTGAATCCAGTGTCCTGAGGCCGGCTTTGTTCACTGCAGTAAGTTTGGCTACCAGGTATTTGCCCGGCAGTGCAAATACACCTGACACCTGGCCCACCTCTGACTCATATACCCACCGTACTATCTCGCGTGAGGGGCCTATGCCCTGTATAGTGAAGTCGGATACTTTAATATTGTCCGCCATCAGTTTTTGCAGATTTTCAGTTGCAATGGCGTTGTCGAACTCCGCTGCTTTTGAATTGCTGCCTGCAAATTCAGCTGCTTTCGCATATACTTCGTTCTCTGTTTCGTCGCCGGCAAATAATGCCTTTGATATTACCGCCAGTTGCAGTGCGGGAGCGAAGTTGGTCTGGTCCAGTATCTCTATATAGTGATATCCTGCATAAGAGTTGTTGGACACCTTCACCACTTTAGACTCACCTTTTTTACCCTCGAAAATGAAATCTCCAAATTCTTTAGACAAGTTGTTCTTCTGCTCGAAAGAGAATGTATACTCACCACCCTTTTCTTTACTGCCCTCATCGTCAGAATATTTCTGAACCATCTCGGCAAAAGGCGTACCTGCTTTTATAGCGGCTGCGATGCTGTCAATTTTATTCTTAGCCACACTGTCTTCTACGGTCAGCTGGCCTTTTTCGCCGGTCTTAATTAATATGTGCCTGCACTTAACAGAATCAGGATATGATTTCTTACCGGTTACTTTTACCAGTTTGTATGTTTCGTTCTCGTATACCGGACCCATTACGCTGCCAACAGACATTGCGAAAACAGAATCAGCATATATAGACTGGTAAGACTTCTTCATTTTATAAGTAGAATCGAAAGACTCTTCAGAGTTCCTGTTCACGAAGCTTTCGTTGTCATTCGTATTAACGAAATCTTCTCTGATGGTATTAAGAACACCCAGCGCCCTTGCCGTATCCACAGCAGTAGGCAATACATTGAAACTTACATACTCAATAGCACGTGTAGGAACTTCGGTAGTGAAATCAGCTTTATGTTCTTTGATGAAGTTGTTGTAGTCGGCATCTGTCAGTTCAACCTCGTTGTCATTTACAGATTCGAAAGGTACAGACACATAATTGATGTCTGCCATTTGCGCTTGTTCTTTAGACCTTGCCTCGACCAGGAACTTGGGCATGTATACTGCTGCGGAGAACAGCGTATTGAATTTCTTGGTCATTGCTGTGCGGATGATGTAATCCTTGAAAGTCTCCCAGTGTGCACGGGCTTTACCGGTAGGGTCCAGCTGATCGGCCTGTTCTTCAAACAATTTTACATATTGCGGGTCGAAAGATTTCGTGTTGGGGTTGGTAAACGGCTGATAGCTTTTTACTGCCTGGTCAGGATCGTTACCATATATCATATCCTTTTTCTCAGCTTCAGTAATTACCAGTCCCAGTTTTTCAGCCTGCTCAGCTACTAGTTTTTCTTTGATAAGATCCTGCAGTGCCATTTCGTTGATCTGTGCACGGAAATTATCATCAATGGTCTGGTTGCTACCATATAATGTTTCGTAATCTTTGGTACGGCGTGTGTAGTCCAGGTAATCTATTGCTTCACCATTCACTTTGGCTATGCTGTTATCTTTACCAAATAGGCTACCGGTTTTACTATTCAATGCATCCATTAATATAAATGCAACCAATGCCACAGCAATAACCCCACCTGCGAGTTTTGCGTATTTCGTCCTGATCTTCTGTATTACAGACATATAATATAGGTTCTGACTTTTAAATGTAAGGACGGCAAATTTATATGAAAAATCGTGATTTCGTCTACAGATTTTGTTTTTAATATATTATTTGCCAAAATAGGAGCTGTTTTATAAGTATTATACCTAAAATATATGCATTATTTTGTGTTATTCAGATGGGGTGTTGATTCCCGTTGATAACGTTGTGGTAACATGGGTAGTTATCCAATATTTATAAATTGTTAATACAACATTACTTTTTTGTTATGTTGATAACCCTGTTTTTCAACAGTCATGTCCGATATTCAGACCCCGGAACTTTTTAACACCGTTGTTTATTCACATACCGGGTGTTTTTTGTGGGAATGTCCGTTTAATGAGCATTGCTAGTGTGGATATTGTCGGGAATATTTGTGTATGGGTATACTTATTTAACTTTGCAATAGGGATAGTAAAATAATACCCCCATATCCACAGTCCTAGTTTATAATAGTCAGTTTTTAAAAAGTTTTTTTATTAATATTTTACAATGGTTGATAAGGTTGAAATCTCGTTGGGAAATTTGAAAAAAAGAGGATTTCTTGACATGGAAATTGATCCGACGCTGGATCTGTTTGCAGAAATAGAGCGTTTGAAGAAAGAGAAGAACGCAATACTACTCGCACATTACTACCAGGAACCGGATATACAGGATGTAGCAGATTACATAGGCGATAGTTTAGGCCTGGCGCAGAAAGCAGCCAACACTGATGCCGACATTATCGTATTTGCAGGTGTGCATTTTATGGCAGAGACAGCAAAGATCCTCAACCCCGATAAGAAAGTTTTGTTACCAGATCTTAATGCAGGCTGTTCGCTAAGTGATAGTTGCCCGCCGGCAATATTCAAAGCATTTAAAGAAAAACACCCTGATCATTTAGTTATTTCTTATATCAACTGTTCTGCAGGTATCAAAGCGCTGAGTGATATTATATGTACCTCGTCTAATGCACGGAAGATAGTTGAAAGTCTGCCGGCAGATCAGAAAATAATCTTCGCACCTGATAAGAACCTGGGTGCATATATCAACAAGGTATCGAAGCGTGAAATGTTATTATGGAATGGCGCATGTATGGTACATGAGTTATTCTCGCTTGAAAAGATCACAAAACTTAAGGAACGTCATCCTGAAGCACAGTTGATAGCACATCCCGAATGTGAAGATGTAGTGTTGAAGATGGCAGATTTTATAGGTTCTACCACCCAGCTGCTCAATTATACACAAACGCATGATTCAAATACATTTATAGTAGCTACAGAGGCTGGGATATTGCACCAGATGCAGAAACTTTCTCCTGAAAAGACTTTTATCCCTGCCCCACCTGACAACTCCTGTGCCTGCAATGATTGCCCCCATATGAAACTGAATACATTGGAGAAATTGTACCTGTGTATGAAATATGAACTTCCGGAGATAACCATGGAGGAAGAAGTGAGGATAGCTGCAAAGAAACCGATAAACAGGATGCTGAAAATGAGCGCAGAATTAGGCATTTGACACAGAAATGACAGTGTAATCTAAAATACCCCTAAAAGGGGTACAAATTTTGCTTTAGATACAAATATTGCCTATTTTAGTACACTTTTTAATTTTCTAAATAACAGAAAAAGGGAAATACTATGATGAAATTCAACTTTTTAAAAACATTCCTGGTTACAGCCATGGCTATGCCGCTATTGGCGGTAGCTCAGCCGAAAATGGGTGCATGGGGTGACCAGACCACACCGTCTAACAACAACTTCTACATTGACTATGTTGGTGGCCGTGTAACGATCAGCACTCCGTCTAATCTTGCGGGACCTGTTATTCACACTATATCAAATGATGGTAAGTCAAGTGGCCAGTGGGGCGGATCTATTGCAGGTTTGTCGAATCCGATCGTGGGTATAGATATCGTAAAAGCCGACCCATATGATGCGTGCGGAACGCTGGTAAATGCAAGTGCAATCTCCGGTAAGATAGCACTGATAAAAAGGGGAACCTGTGAATTTGGTGCCAAAGCTTTAAATGCAGAGAACGCCGGTGCTGTTGCTGTAATTATTGTTAACCACAGCCCTGGCCCACCGGTAGGTATGGGTGCAGGTGCACAAGGCGCTAACGTTACCATACCTGTTATCATGGTATCTGACGTTGAAGGAGCAGCTATTGAGACAGCTTTATCAAGCGGTGCAGTAAAAATGTCGTTGTCTGTATGGAGCAATGGTTATAACAATGACATAGGATTTGTTGATGCGGGTCTTGGTCTGCAACACGCTTATTCTATACCATTGGCACAGATCACTGGTGCATCATCGGTACCTTACAAAGCTTTCTACGGAGCTGTTATAGGTAACTTCGGTACTACTACTGCTAATAACGTTAAAATGTATGCTACACTTAAATGGACACCTACAGGTGGTTCTACTTCTGTAGTAAGGGTAGACTCTACAAGCTTTACAGGTTTCGCTCCCGGTGATTCTATCGTTACTCCATTCATCGATAAAGATTATGACCTGGCTCCGACAGGAACAGGCCGTTATGATGTTGAGTATGAGCTGACGTCTGATGTATTCACAGACCAGTTTATGGGTGATAACAAAGCAAGCTATTCTTTCTATGTTGATAACCACGTTTATTCTAAAGGCCGTTATGATTTCAATAATGATGTTCCTTTCTCTGGACGTGGTTACAGGTTAAGTTCTAATGCTGAGTTCACCTGGGGACCATTCCTATATATGGAAAAAGCTGGTTACCAGTTTGAGAATGCTATGATATCTCTGTCTAAAGAGAATGCGCAAACTGACAATAGCATGGCTTCTATTGGTAAAGTGCAGATACTGGTATGGAAATGGACTGATGCTAATGGTGACAGTGTTATCGTAGCTGATGAGTGTTCTATCGTAGGTCTAGGTGAAAAAACTTTCGTAGCTGCAGATACTTCAGGACAGGTACATAAAGTAGTTATTAAGGATGCTTTTGAACCTTCAAAAGTGATTACTACAGAAGCAAACACCTGGTACTGGATCAGCGCAGCAATGCCGACCAATGCATTCCTGGCAGTTGATGGTGAGAGCAACTACTTTGTAAGATCATGGGGAAGGAAACACGCTACCAACAGCACACGTGAGCCATATGCTCCGTTGTTCCCTAACAACTTCGGTTCTTTCACAGGTTCTACTACACCTGATGGTGTTCCGGCTCACTATCCTTTTGAGTCATACTACTTCCTGGAAGATTCTATCAGGTTCTCTCAACAAAAGAATGGCCTGGTACCTTCTATCCCTGTAAGTATGTCGCTGTTCAAAGTTGGTGTTGAGAATACACAGTCAGCGGCGTTTGATGTGAGTTTGTACCCTAACCCTGCAACTGAAGTACTGAACGTAGCTGTTACACTGGATAAGCCAGCCAACGATGTTACTTATTCTGTACTGAATGTAATAGGTGCCAAGATCAAAGAAGTAACACACAACAACGTGTCAAACGATAAGTACACTATTAATACTTCAGAGTTGGCTGCAGGTTCTTACTACCTTATCATAAGTGTAGACGGACAGCAGACATTACGCAAGTTCTCTGTTATTAAATAGTTGAATTGAAATAGTATTAAAAGGGGCTGATCATTCAGCCCCTTTTTTGTTGTACACTATTTTTCCTTTTACTATGGTGTATAACACTTTTGTTGAGAGCAATTCTTTTTCAGGAATATTCATGATGTCTTTATCAAGTATAATAAGGTCAGCTTGTTTTCCTATTTCTAAGCTACCTGTTTCTTTTTCCAGGAATACACTTTTCGCTGCCCAGGAGGTCATACCCATAAGCGCTTCTTTTCTACTCAGTGCATTTTCTTTCATGAAACCATTTTCCGGATCTCCGTCTTTATCTTTTCTTGCAACTGCGGTATAAAATGTTGCAAAGGGGTTTATTTGTTCCACAGGGAAATCCGTACCTAGTGCTATCCAACCATTCTGGTCTAAAAGTCTTTTATAGGCATAAGCCTCGGGTAATCTCTCCTCTCCTAATCTTTCACCCGCCCATGGCATATCTGATATGGCATGAGTCGGTTGTACAGAGGGTATTATTTTATACTTTCCGAACATGTTATAGTCTTGATAATCAACAACTTGTGCGTGTTCTATACGCCATCTCAGGTCGTTATTTTCAGGTAGAAATTTGCTATAAAGCCTGAGAATCGCGTGGTTTGCACTGTCCCCTATAGCATGTGTGCACAGCTGCAAATGAGTGGCTTTAGCGAGCTTTGCAACTTCTTCCATTTTATCAATATCAGACAGGAGCATACCATAATGACCCGGCATATCTGAGTATGGTTTTAGTAAACATGCACCTCTTGAGCCAAGTGCACCATCAGCATATAATTTTATACCGTTGATCTGTATCTGCCCTTTTTTGTATGGACCTTTAGGAGCATACTCATCTAAGGTGTTTTTTTCCTGGTCCAGCAGCAGTGAGTTTCCTATTTGCAGTTGGCCATTTTTATACAATGCAAATAGTTGTTTTATTATTGGTGCCTTGACTCCGCAATCAACTACACCTGTAAGTCCTAAAGAGAAACATTCACGCTCTGCCTGCTGCAAATATTTTACAGCTACCGAATCGGGAAGAGCAGGTATTAATTTTTCTACAGGGCCTGTTGCATTGTCTATCAGGATTCCGGTAAGTCTTCCGTTTTTCTTTTCAATAATGCCCCCATTGATTACTGTTTTGCTATTAATGCCTGCCAATTGTAATGCTTTACTGTTGCATAATACAGCGTGTCCGTCGATCCTTTTAAGTATCACCGGTTTGTCAGGGAATAACCTGTCCAACTCCGTATTATCGGGGAATTGTTTTATCTCCCAGTCATTCTGATCCCAACCACGGGCATAGATCCAGCTAAGTTTATTTTCTTTTTCATAGTCCTGTAGATGCTCCAGTACTTCCTCAAAAGAGTTAGTTCCTACCAGGTCGCACTTATACTGCTGCAAAGCATATCCTGAAAAGTGGCAATGAGCATCAATAAAGCCTGGAAATACCCATTTGTCCGGTACATCAATAAGCTCCTTTGCTGTATAGTGTTTCAGGATGTTTTCTTTGCTATCCGTAGCCAGGATTTTCCCATCTTTTATGGCTATAGCCTGTTTTGTACTGAATTGGCTATCACAGGTATATATTCCCGCGGCCGTAATTATGGTGTCTACCTGTTCTTTTTGATTACAGGCAGTCAATAACAGGGATAACCCTAGTAGAATTTTTTTCATAGCTCTTTATTATAGGTTCCACGTGGAACCTATAATAAAGATAATGATTGCGGGATAATTATTTTGCCTGCGTTCCACGTGGAACATCATTCTTTTCTTTGTGCAGATTGTAGCCTATGCCGAAGTTTATGGATAGTCTGCTGGATGGAAAGTTATAGTAATCACTTGAAAGGAATCCGAAATCACTTGAATTTGTTAGTATTGTACTGGTAGATTGCAGTATCAGCCGATTAAAAGTGTACGATAGAGTGTAGTTTACACCTGCAAAGGCAGATATGTCCCCAGATTTATGTACCTGCTCTCTTTTTAAGTCCGTTCCCCAGTCTTTTGTATACCATGTATCGGTTATTCTACAACTTCTGTGCCCGAGCACGATACCCATATAATGGTCCACATGCTTCAATACCCCGGATCTTTGATAACTTTTAGGGGTAATGTTGTACTGAATAGCGTATTGAAAGTCCAGCATCTGGAGTTTGAGCTTGCTGTCATAAATATTATAGCCTGCATCAAATATTATTTGTGGGCCGGATTGTTCACGATATTCATGATAGCTCACCCCAATATCCAGGGATATACGTCCTTTGGAGTTGTACCTATAGTAAATACCATTTTCAAAGGTTTTAAATGAAGGTCGCCTTGTGGGTTGATTTCCATCGAAGTTCTTTATCGGGCCGATTCTATATCCGATGATATATTCCTGGCAGTATGTTGTGGTACAAAATAGCAACACCAGCAATGATAATAGTATAAGTCTCATAGTCTTAGTAATGTGATGTTCCACGTGGAACGGTTAATAATTAAATGGCCTGATTGAGCGGTAAGTAATTGATTTACAGCACAAATGAACCTCTAAAGCCTGTAACCAAGGCCAAGCCTGAGTGATAATTTGCTATCAGGATAGATGCTACTATTCATGTACATGGCAGACATGTCCCATGGCCTGATATAAAACGAAGCTACAGAACTGGCATAGAACTTACCAAAGCTGTATGTAAGTGTATGGGTTAATCCCGCCTGTGGGGTATTTATCTCTTTATACCTCGTTATTTCCTGGGATATACTGCCATCTGACAGTGATATAACGTAATGTTTGTTAGTACTTGATTGGTACCTGGCACCAATATTTATCCCGATGAAACTACGGAGGTGCTTCATTACCGGGCAATGCTCCTGAATATAAGGGCAGGAAATATCGTACTGGGCGGATAAGTTGAGGTCTACATAATTACTCAGGGCATTACTTCCTCCGTCTGTAGATGTTGGGGGCTCTGTTTCTCCCCACCTACAATCGAATATTTGCGCTGGTGTGGTATGGGTGCCATTATATTGTATACAGCTCACTTCAAAAGCAAGCCTGCCTTTGCTTTGGTAGCGTAGAAAAAGTTCTTTATCCAGGCTTTTGTCTAATACACCTGACTTCAGGCTACTCATATCGTAGGTGTTACCTACACCAGCCCGGGCTCCAAAGGAAAAGTTTTGCGCAAAAACCGGAGAAGAAACGAGTAATATGGCAATTGTAATAAGGTTGATCCTGTTCATGTTCCTGTTCATTAATGGTACTGGTAAAGACAGTGTATATGCAGGATAGGTTTGCCTGGGTGTATTTTGGGTATAATTAATTGATAATCAAATAAAAAACCCGTCAGCATAACACTGACGGGCTGTAATATGAGCAACCAATTATACTAAAAGTTATAGCCTGCACCGAGTCTTAGCGATAATTTGCTATTGGGTGTAGGATCGCCGGCCCAATACATGTAACTGAAGCTTCCTGGTTGAATACCATATGCAACAACAGATGTGATATACATTTTGTTGATGGTATATTTCAGCGTATGATTCAATCCCAGTGTCACATTGTAGGGGTATTTATCTTCCAGAATACGGTTTACTTCCATACCATCTGCATAACTCCTGTCTGTATAAGTAGTGGTGGTATAGGCATATCCCATAGAGCCATAAACACCTACAAAGCTTCGCATGTTTTTTAATACAGGGCATTGTTGCATGCCTTTACACGTCAGGTCTAATTGTGCTGATAGGCCAAAGTCAATGACATTATACTTATTAAACTGGCTTACTCGTTCATATTTATAGTAATAGTCATCGGCCGGGAAGCAAATGATCGTGTTTACATAACTGTCGCTATTATTCCGTGTGAAGATGTATTGTGTAGCACCGGCTTCAAAGGCAAAGCGGCCTTTGGTCTCGTACCGCAGAAACAATTCTTTATCCCATGTATTATTGATAGTGCCTTCATTGATCTTAGCAACATCCAGCGTTTTGCCAATTCCGGAGCGAAGACCTGCGGAGAAGCTTTGAGCATATAAACTGCCACACAACAATGCGGCTAAAAGAGTGGTGGTTATAAGTTTCATTTCGTATCGTTTTAATAAAGTTAAGGAAAAATCATATTCATAACTGTTGTAACGGCTTTTTAACAGTAATGGTTCGTAACTTTGCGCCCTTATGTTTCCGGAGTATGATGTAATAGTGGTAGGTGCCGGGCATGCAGGCTGTGAAGCCGCTGCCGCTGCTGCCAATATGGGTTCTAAGGTGCTGTTGGTCACCATGAACATGCAGACCATCGCACAGATGAGCTGTAACCCCGCTATGGGTGGCATTGCCAAAGGCCAGATAGTGCGGGAGATAGATGCATTGGGGGGCTACAGCGGTATAGTGAGTGATAAGAGCATGATACAATTCCGTATGCTGAACCGCTCAAAAGGCCCGGGTATGTGGAGCCCCCGTACACAGAACGACCGTATGCTGTTTGCTACTTTGTGGCGGGAGATGCTCGAGCAGACACCGAACCTGGACTTTTGGCAGGATATGGTGAAAGGGCTCATCGTTTCACGTGGAACGGTGAAAGGAGTGGTGACCGGAATGGGGCAGGAGATATATGGCAAGACCGTGGTACTGACCAACGGAACTTTCCTGAATGGTGTGATACACGTGGGCGAGAAACAATTTGGCGGCGGCCGTATGGGCGAGAAGGGAGCAACCGGTATTACAGAGCAGTTGGTAGAAATAGGTTTTGAAAGCGCCCGCCTGAAAACAGGAACCCCGCCAAGGGTAGACGGCAGAAGCCTGGACTATTCGAAAATGGAAGTGCAACACGGAGACGAGGAAATAGTCGGGTTTTCTTATTTACCGGTAGACAGGATAAAACCCGAACAGCAGCGTACCTGCTGGATAACTTATACCAACCAGGAAGTACACGATATTTTAAAGACCGGGTTCGAGAAATCGCCCATGTACCAGGGCAGGATAAAAGGAAGTGGCCCCAGGTATTGCCCGAGTATAGAAGATAAGATCAGCCGTTTTGCGGAAAGAGAGAGGCACCAGCTTTTTGTAGAGCCGGAAGGGTGGAACACGGTGGAGATATATGTAAACGGTTTCAGCACCTCGCTGCCGGAAGAGGTGCAGTATAATGCACTAAGGACGGTACCGGGTTTTGAGAACTGTAAGTTTTTCCGCCCGGGTTATGCCATTGAGTACGATTATTTTCCGCCGACACAACTGCATTTTACACTGGAGACCAAGCTGGTGCAGAACCTGTACTTTGCGGGGCAGATAAACGGGACGACCGGTTATGAAGAGGCGGCATGCCAGGGGCTGATGGCCGGTATCAATGCACACAGGAAAGCGCAGGAGCAGGAACCCGTTGTACTGAAAAGAAGTGACGCTTACATTGGTGTGCTGATAGACGACCTGATCAACAAAGGAACGGATGAACCTTACCGCATGTTCACCAGCCGTGCCGAGTTCAGAACGATACTGAGGCAGGACAACGCCGATATGCGACTAACGCCATTGGGTCACGAGATAGGATTGGCATCGGATGAAAGGCTGGAGCGTGTGAACCATAAAAAAGAACAGGTAGAAAGGATCAAAAAGCTATTGGCAGATTTCCCGATAGAGCCCGAAGCGGCAAATGCATACCTGGAAAAAATTGGCTCATCGACCATAAACGAAAGAACACGCGCACTGAAAATGTTGCTGCGCCCCGGCATAGGCCTGAAAGAAATGATGACCGAGATACCGGGACTGGCTGAAGCGATAGGCGATGCTAATGTGTTGGAACTGGAGCAGGCAGAGATACAGGCCAAGTATGATGTGTATATCGAGAAGGAAAAAGAGCTGGTGAAAAAAATGTCTACACTGGAGGATATGATCATACCCGCATCGTTCAATTATGATAAGCTGACCGCACTATCTACCGAAGCACGCCAGAAGCTGGACAAAATAAGGCCGGGTACACTGGGCCAGGCCAGCCGCATAAGCGGAGTGAACCCCAGCGATGTGCAGATACTGATGGTGTACATGGGGAGATAATTATTAAGTCAAAATTTAAAACTCAAAACCAAAAATTGAGTTTACTTCAACATAATTCTATATACCGCTCTCCGTTAGGAGGAGATGGTGGGGGTGATTCTACGTTAGCATCTATTACACATTACTGCCGTTACCAGGAGCGCTCGCACAAAGAAGTGAAGAACAAACTGTACGAACTGGGTTGTACTACGGATGAGGTAGAGGAGTATATCATCAAAGTAATAGAGGCGGGTTTCCTGAACGAAGAGCGTTACGCCCGGGCTGTTGCACGTGGAAAATTCAGGATGAAACAATGGGGCCGCAACAAAATAGTACAACAGTTGAAGCAACAACAGGTTTCAGAATATTGCATAAAGAAAGCCCTGACCGAAATAGATGAGCATGAATACCTGGCTACTATAAAAAAGCTGGCGGAGAAAAAACTTAACGAGATAAGGTCGGAGAAAAACATATTCATCCGCAAGCAGAAAATATACCGTTACCTGGCCCAAAAGGGATATGAGAGCTCACTCATCAATGAGGCCGTTAACGAAATATTAAAACATTAAATATAACAAATCAACTACTAAAGGGTTATATTTACATAAACCATGCAACTATGGTACAACAGGTAACACAAGGAGTAAGCATAACTGTAGAAACATTCTACCAACCTGAACAGTCGAACCCTCTGACGAATGAATACCTGCATGCCTATCGTATCACTATAGAAAATATGAGCCCAATGCCTGTACAGCTCATCAGTCGTCACTGGTATATTGCAGATACATTTTATGGTACAGAAGTTCGCGAAGTGGTGGGCGATGGCGTAGTAGGTGAGCAACCCATTATGCAGCCCGGCGAAATATACCAATACATTTCTGCTGCAAACCTCCGCTCAGACATCGGTAAGATGTACGGCACCTACGAGATGGAGAACCTCTTCAACAAATCACGTTTCACGGTAAACATTCCCGAGTTTCAGCTGGAAGCTCCGTTCAAGGGGAATTAATTGTCATAATAAATTAACAAATTAAAAAAGGGTATAAAGTCTTTTCAAAGCTTTATTTCCGTACCTTTGCGCCCGAAATGGAGACCCTTCCTTTTTTCGAACATAAAGGAGGGGTTATTTTTTACAGGAATAAAGGATTATGAATATACGTAATATAGCGATCATCGCACACGTTGACCACGGTAAAACCACCCTGGTAGATAAGATCTTACACACCACAAAAGTTTTCCGCGACAACCAGGAAACAGGTGAGCTGATCATGGACAGCAACGACCAGGAAAAAGAAAGGGGTATCACCATCTTTAGTAAAAACGCTTCTGTTACTTACAAAGACGTTAAGATAAACGTGATAGATACTCCGGGCCACGCCGATTTTGGTGGTGAGGTAGAGCGCGTACTGAAAATGGCTGATGGTGTGATATTGTTGGTGGATGCTTTTGAAGGGCCGATGCCGCAAACGCGTTTCGTACTGCAGAAGGCGTTGCAACTGAACCTGCTGCCTATCGTTGTTATCAACAAGGTAGACAAGCCTAACTGCCGTCCTGACGAGGTGCACGATGCTGTATTCGAATTATTCTTCCAACTGGATGCTACAGAAGAGCAGTTGGATTTCACTACCCTGTATGGTTCTTCAAAGCAAGGCTGGTTCAACACCTCTCTGGAACCAACAGAAGGTATTGAGACTCTGCTGGATACGATACTGGAAAAAGTACCTGAGCCGAAGGTAACTGAAGGTAATTTGCAGATGCAGATCACCTCGCTGGACTACTCAAGCTTCCTGGGCCGTATAGCTATAGGAAAAGTAACACGTGGAACGCTGAAAGAAGGTATGAATGTGAACCTGTGCAAAACAGACGGCACATTTGTACGGAGCAAAGTAAAAGAGCTGTACGTATTTGAGGGTATGGGCAAGAAGCGCGTGGAAGAAGTACAGGCCGGTGACCTTTGTGCAGTAGTAGGTATCGAAGGTTTCCAGATAGGAGAGACAATAGCTGATTTTGAGAATCCTGAAGCACTGGAGGTTATCTCTATTGATGAGCCTACCATGAACATGCAGTTCAGCATCAACAACTCACCCTTCTTTGGTAAAGAAGGTAAGTTTGTTACCAGCCGCCACATCAGGGACAGGCTGATGAAAGAACTGGAAAAGAACCTGGCATTGAGGGTAATGGATACGGACGATGCGGATAAATTCCTGGTTTATGGCCGTGGTATCATGCACCTGAGTGTACTGGTAGAAACTATGCGCCGCGAGGGCTATGAACTGACAGTAGGACAACCACAGGTAATTGTAAAAGAAATAGACGGTAAAAAATCTGAACCATACGAGATACTGGTAGTAGATGTGCCGAGCGAATACAGCGGTAAGGTGATAGACCTGGTAACGCAGCGCAAAGGCGAAATGCTGATCATGGAGAGCAAAGGCGAAATGCAGCACCTGGAGTTTGAGATCCCATCTCGTGGTATGATAGGCCTGCGTTCGCAGATGCTGACCAACACTGCAGGTGAAGCTGTAATGGCGCACCGTTTTAACGAATACAAGCCATGGAAAGGCCCGATACCCGGACGTAACAACGGTGTGTTGATATCAAAAGGTACAGGTACTACTACAGGTTATTCAATAGACAAGTTGCAGGACAGGGGTTCTTTCTTCGTAGATCCGGGTGAAGAAGTATATGCAGGTATGATCATCGCCGAGCACATCAAGCCGGGCGACCTGAACGTGAACGCGATAGAAGGTAAGAAACTGACCAACCACCGTGCCAGCGGTAGTGATGACGCTACACGCATCGCACCTAAGATCGTGATGTCATTGGAAGAATGTATGGAGTACATTCAGCAGGACGAGTGCATCGAGGTAACGCCAAAGAACATCAGGCTGAGGAAAATACAGCTGAACGAAGAAGACCGCAAGAAGTACGAAAAAATGATGAAGGCAGAAGCCTAAAATCATAAGATAATAGTACAGTTTTAATCCCCGGGAATATTTTCCGGGGATTTTTTATTTGCGCCTGCAAACGAAAATGTCATTTTGTTCGTCAGATAAAATAAAATACTGATAATTTATTATCGACAATCGTAGCATTATTGCTACTTTTATCTACTCAAATAGTTAATTTCTTATTAAAATTCAGAAGTCTTGAAAAAGTTTACTTTTCTGGCGATTTGCTTATTGGTTCTGTCAGCATCATTATTTTCCAGTAATGCAAAGGCATCGCATGCTGCAGGTGGTGAATTAGTGTACGAATGGCTGCAGGGTACGACCTACAGATTTTACTTTAAATTTTATCGTGACTGTTCCGGAAGTGCCGAGCCCGGCGCAGTTACCCTTTGCTTCAATAACCCCTGTACCAATACAAGTGGCAGCAGGACCATGCAGAAGCTAACAACCCTTCCGGGCAACCTGCCTAATGGCGCACAAGTATCAACAGGCTGTGCTAACCAGAAAAACACCTGCGATAGTCTCCAGTCTCCTATACCTGGATACAGGGAGTGGTGGTACAGTGTTGACTATACATTGCCATCAGCCTGTTCCAGCTGGACATTTTCGGTTACAGTTGCTGTAAGAAATCCATCGGCAAATATTGTTGGCCTGCCTAACTTTTATGTTGAAACGGTATTGAACAGTGTAGATGCGCCGGGTAACTCGTCCCCGGTATTTTCTGTTAAGCCGGTACCTTATGTTTGCCTTAACCAGTTCTACAATTATAACAATGGTGGTGTTGACCCGAACGGAGACTCTGTGGCATTTGAAGTATTAACACCGTTGACCAGCAGTGGTAACTGTGCTTCCAGTCCTTCAAGCTGCTCTTACCAATCCGCTTCGCCTTCGTTGTCTATTCCTACTAATCCATTCCAGACCAACAATACATTTACGATCAGTAACACAACAGGAGAGCTGGGCTTTACTCCGGCCCTGCTGGGTGCGCATACTGTTTCTATAAGGGCTAAGGAATACAGGAACAGTGTTTTTATAGGCTCTGTGATGAGGGATATCCAGGTGCAGGTGATCACCTGTACCGGTACCAACACCACTCCTACCATTACTAACGACCCGGCCAGTGTATCAGGCGCGGCAACGTATAGTGGTGGTACGGTAATCGGTTGTGCGACAAAACAATTTTCTTTCTGTTTTGACATAAAATCTACTGACACAGCAGCGCATCTTGTTGCTACTGATAACCATGGCGTAGCAATGCCGGGTTCTACTATCAGCTACACCAACCTCCAGAAAGATTCAGTAAGAGCTTGTGTAACATGGACACCATCTGCAACGGATACAGGCACACGTGTGTTCGTTGTAACAGTAAAAGATTCCAGTTGCGCCTCAGGTGGCGTACCTATCAACTATGCTATTACGGTGCCGTTGTATGTATGGGCTGTTACCAAAGCAATAAAAGATACAACCATATGTGCAGGACAAAGTGTAACACTGAACGCAGTAGGCGGTACACAATATGTATGGTCGGTTGTGCCGGGCGGTTCCCCAATTAACTCATTGAGTTGTACAGCCTGTAAAAACCCCGTGGCTACACCATCAACAACAACACGCTATGTAGTTAACTCGAACAGTGCACAGATATGCGGTCAGAATACAGACACGCTGACTGTTACGGTATTACCATTGCCCAATGCAACTGCAACCAGCAACAGTCCCGTTTGTCCGGGTGATACATTGAAACTATACGGAGGAACAGTAGCCGGTGCTACCTACAGTTGGACCGGGCCGAATAGTTTTACATCAACATCGCAAAACCCGGTGATACCTAATGCTTCTACAGTTAACTCCGGTTTCTATGGCCTTACAGTAACAGGAAGCAATGGTTGTGTTTCTGATGTGTTCAATATGCAGGTGTATGTAGGCCCGCCTGCGGGCCCTGCCGCATCCAGCAACAACCCTGTATGTTTGAATAATCAATTGATACTGACAGCATCTACCGTTTCGGGAACAACCGTGACCTATCACTGGAGTGGCCCTAATGGATTTACTTCGACATCACAGAACCCCATACGCAATAATGTGACCTATGCAGATTCAGGTAAGTATTTTGTTTATGCAATAAAAGATGGTTGTCAGTCTTTCTCGGATAGTGTAAGTATTACAGTCAATCCATTACCTGCGGCACCGGTAGCAACACTTGATACGGTAAGATATTGCCAGAACGTGGTAGCCAGTCCGCTGACAGCAACAGGTACTAACCTGAAATGGTATAATGTACCTACGGGAGGAACCGGATCTTCAACACTCAGCCCGTCAACACTGGTAGCAGGTACATTCAAATATTATGTTTCGCAGACAGATGGTAATGGTTGTGAAGGACCGCGTGATTCGGTGGTAGCCATAATTACTGCTAAACCTAATGCGCCAACTGTTGTTGCGAATCAATCATACTGCCAGGGCGCTACCATACCCCAGCTGACAGCGACAGGAACCAACCTGAAATGGTATGTAGTGCCTATCGGAGGTTCGCCCTTATCCAGTGCGCCTACACCTAGCTCAGCCACACCTGGCAACTCTACCTATTTCGTATCACAAACCAACGGCTCAACCGGTTGCGAAAGTGACCGTGCTTCAATAACAATAACCATATATGCTACCCCAGCTGCGCCAACTATTGTGTCGCCGGTGTTCTATTGTGTGGGCGGACCGGCAACACCTACACTTGCTTCGCAGGTAACTGGCAGCAACCTGAAATGGTATACTGTTCCCACAGGAGGATCCGGCAGCACTACCGCTCCTGTAGTAAGTACATCTGTGCCAACAAATGATACTTATTATGTATCGCAGACATTGAATACTTGTGAAGGTGCCAGGGGTATGATAATAGCAGTTGTACAGGCCAACCCGGCCCCGCCGCTGACAAATGATACCACTTTCTGCCAGTTTGCACCTTCGGGCGCGCTGACCGCAACCGGGCAAAACCTGAAATGGTATACCTCATCATCAGGAGGTACGGGTAGCACAACGGCTCCTACGCCTTCTACAGCTTCGGCAGGTACATTCAAATATTATGTATCACAAACCATCAATGGTTGTGAAAGTCCGCGCGACTCAATAACTGTAACGGTGAATGCCAAACCGCAACCACCTGTTGGCAACGACGATTCAATATGCCAGTATACCACACCGGTTGCTATCACAGCTACTGGTTCTAATCTGCGTTGGTATGATACAGCAGTAGGTGGTTTCGCCAGCACAACTGCTCCGGTACCGGCAACCACCATACCGGGTACCTATTTCTGGTATGTAAGCCAGGTGATCAATGGTTGTGAAAGTGATCGTGATACCGTAGAAATAGAAATAGTACCGCAGCCAGCTGCGCCGACATCTGATACGGTAGAGTATTGCCTGGGAGGTATTGCCCAACCGTTGACGGCGATGGGAACGAACCTGCTGTGGTATACAGTGCCCGTGGGAGGAGTAGGTAGCCCGACAGCGCCAACACCACTCACTACCACTATCGGTTATACAAATTATTATGTATCGCAAACGATCAATAATTGTGAAAGTCCGCGTGATACGCTTACCGTGAAAGTGGACACGTTTGTAACCGTGAATCTTGTGATAAGCGATAAGATATTCTGTCTTACAGATACTATCGAGGTGAGCCAGACAGGTAAGATGCCGGACACCAGTGCATTTACTTGGACATGGGGGGGCGGTAATGTTATCAGCGGTGATACATCAGGTCCGTATACTGTGAAATGGGATACGGCAGGCATAAAAACGATAACCGTATATGCTGAGAACAATGGATGTAAAGCATCTGATACTGCTAAGGTTGAGGTGTTGCCGTTGCCGGAATCTTATTTCAATATGGATGCGGAAGTGTGTGTGGGCAAGCCATTGACGATGAACCTGGATACTGTTCTTAAAGGGGTATCCATGTACAGCTACAAGTGGGATAGTGAGACCAGTGTAATCGCGCTCAGGTCTGGCGGTGGATTTACGATGAAATGGAATACTGTTGGCAAACACATTGTAACACAAACGACGATATCCGATTCCGGTTGCGTTTCTCCTGTTTTTGCAGATACTGTTAATGTGAGGGATGACCCGAATGCGAAGATCATCAGGCCTGATGATAATAAAATTTGCACAAGGACAGAACTGACTTTGAAAGGAGAACCGATCACTACTGGTGGATTCTATCAATATGAATGGTCGCCGGCAGAGCTATTCCTGAACAACAAAAGCATAGAGGTAACAGCTAAACTGTCCAGTTCGGGTTACGTGAAAATGACCGTTACCGATGAATATGGTTGTACAGGATCTGACAGTATTTATGTTGCCGTTAAGCTTTGCTGTAAAGCAATATTACCAAGCGCGTTCTCGCCAAACAACGATGGCAGGAACGACAAGTTTGGTATCATCTCCAGCGGTAACTACAGGATCTCAGCCTTCAGGATCGTGAACAGGTACGGACGCGAAGTGTTCAGTACTAAGAACCAGCACGATCGTTGGGACGGAACCGTGAACGGCGAGCCGCAGGGCATTGGCACCTATTACTACTACATCAAATATTCATGCGAAGATGATGATGCAGACAATGAAGTAGAAGAAAGAGGTGATGTCACCCTGATCAGGTAAATGAATTAATGAAAGACTATTCAAGCCTCCCTAACCCTAGGGAGGCTTTTTCATGCTCGCAATATTAACCGTCAGTTTATAGTGTTTAATTAGCGTGGTTTACATATTATTATATTCACCACATTCTTCTTACTTTTATTTAAGCTATTACTAACTAAACTTATAGATCTTGAAAAGACTAGTTTATACCTCTGTCGCGGCTGTATTTTTATTGATGACCTTGACGGGCTTTAAGGCAAAAGCGTCGCATGCTGCGGGTGGTGAATTAATATATCAATGGGTAAGTGATTCTACTTACAGGTTCTATTTTAAATTTTACAGGGACTGTACGGGTATACCGGAGCCGGGCACGGTAAACTTATGCGCATACAGTACCTGCACTAACCAGAACTTTAATACTACCATGAACAAGCTGACCACACTACCCGGAGGTATTCCCAACGGTAGCCAGGTAGCAACAGGTTGTGCCAATCAGCCCAGTACCTGTCAGAATACTTCATCACCAATTCCGGGTTACCGGGAATGGTGGTACAGTGCAGACGTGACATTGACACACAAGTGTAATTACTGGCAGTTCGGCGTAAGTATCAATGCCAGGAACCCGTCGGTAAACATTGTTTCAGGAAACTTTTATGTAGAAGTAAGATTGAACAACCAACTAGCACAGGGCAACTCTTCGCCTGTATTTTCAGTAAAGCCGGTACCCTATGTTTGCCTGAACCAGTTTTACAAATATAATAATGGTGGTGTTGACCCGGATGGAGATTCGGTAGCGTTCCAGGTGGTTAATCCATTAGCTGCGGGCAATTGTGTGGGTACAGCAGCTAATTGTAGCTTTCAGTCAGGGACTCCTGCCTATTCGATACCCAACAATCCTTTTCAAACCAATAATACATTTGCTATCAGCGCTACTACAGGTGAAATGTCATTCACGCCCGGATTACTGGGCTCGCAAACCGTGGCAATAAAAGCTAATGAATATCGGAATGGTGTTTTCATAGGTTCGGTAATGAGGGACATACAGGTGCAGGTGCTTAACTGTAATGGTAGTGGTGTTACACCTACCTTAAATACAGACTCTGCCAGTGTTACGGGTTCAGGCGTATATTCTAACGGTAGCATTACAGCATGTGCTACAAAAGCGTTTACCTTCTGTTTTGATATAAAATCAACAGATACGGCAGCTAAACTTGTTGTTACGGATAACAGTGGCGTAGCAATGCCGGGTTCTTCTATTTCATATACAAACCTGCAAACAGATTCTATCAGGGGTTGCGTTTCATGGACGCCTTCTCCTACCGATACAGGTAATCGTGTTTTCGTGGTTACTGTAAAGGATTCAAGTTGTAACTCTGCCGGTGTTGTTATCAACCATGTCATCACAGTACCGGTATATGTTTGGGCTGTTACCCATGCGTTGAAGGACACAGCCATTTGTACGGGAGACAGTACGGTACTCATCGGCCTTGGAGGTACGGCATATGTATGGTCTGTTGTTCCGGGCGGATCGCCGATCAGTTCTCTGAGCTGTACCTCATGTAAATCACCAGTTGCCAAACCAACAGTTACAACCAGCTACATTGTCAACTCCAACAGCGCGAGTGTCTGCAACCAAAATACAGATACGGTAACTGTTACCGTCATACAACAGGGAGTTAGCGCCACCAGCAATTCCCCGGTTTGCCCCGGCGATACACTGAAACTATTCGCGGGTGTATCCGGTGTATACTACAATTGGACCGGGCCAAACGGGTTTACTTCAACCTTGAAAAACCCGGTGATACCCAATGCACAAAGTATCAATGCAGGATTTTACGGGTTATCAGTTAATAATGGTACCTGCTCTTCGCAGGTATTCAATCTACAGGTTCTCGTAGCTGTTCCCGCAGGCCCTAACGCTTCCAGCAACAGCCCGGTATGTGCGGGCAACCAGATCATTCTTACCGCGTCGACAATACAAGGAACCAACGTAACGTATCATTGGTCGGGCCCGAATAGTTTTACGTCGACACAGCAGAATCCGGTCATAAATAATTCAACCTCTGCAAATGCGGGCAAATATTATGTGTATGCTGTAAAAGACGGATGCGTAACGAATACTGATAGCGTAACAATTACAGTTAATGCTGTACCGTTGGCACCAGTCGTCTCGCCGGATACTACAGGTTTATGCCAGTCTGTGGTGGCGTCGGCACTGACTGCAACGGGTACCAATCTGCAATGGTATACCGTACCAACAGGAGGTACAGGTAGCTCTACACTTATTCCTTCTACCTCTAGCCCGGGTGTGACGAGGTATTACGTATCGCAAACGGTAAATGGTTGTGAAAGTTCAAGAGATACCGCAACAGTTATCATAACAGCGAAACCGTCGAACCCTACTGTTACGTCTAACCAGGGTTTTTGTCAGAACGCAGTTGTCGGGCCGCTCTCTGCAACGGGTACCAATATCAAATGGTATGTAGTGCCTACAGGGGGAGCGCCGTTGACCAACCCGCCAACACCATCTACATCCACACCGGGTAACACAGTTTTCTTCGTATCGCAAACCAGCAGTACTACAGGTTGTGAGAGCGATCGTGTGCCGGTGACAGTAACGATATATGCAACTCCGGCACCACCGGCTATTACTTCGCCCATAAATTATTGTGTGGGTGGGCCGGCTACACCAAGCATAGCATCGCAGGTAGCGGGCAGCAACCTGAAATGGTATACAGTACCTACAGGAGGTATTGGCAGCAGCACAGCCCCTGTGGCTAACACTTCCACTGCTACTATAGATACATATTATGTATCGCAGACACAAAATACCTGCGAAGGGCCAAGGGGTATGATCATCGTAAATGTCATTGCTAATCCTGCGCCTCCGCAAACGAATAATGTCACGTATTGCCAGTTTGGTATTGCCGGTCCGCTGGCTGCCAACGGGCAGAACCTGTTATGGTATGCTGCAGCAACGGGAGGTACGGGCAAAACGGTAGCACCAGTACCATCTACATCAGTTGCCGGTACGTTCAAATATTATGTATCGCAAACAGTGAACGGTTGTGAGAGTGAGAGAGACTCAATAGTAGTAACCGTAAATCCGAAACCACAACCTCCGGTTGGTAATGATGATTCTGTTTGCCAGTATTCAGTACCGGTTCCCCTATCAGGTACAGGTAGCAACCTTTTGTGGTACCTGGCGCCGACAGGAGGCATAGGCATCTCTATTCCACCGTCGCCGGTTACCTCAACACCGGGAACATTCTACTGGTATGTGAGCCAGACGCTATTGGGTTGTGAAAGTGACCGTGATACCGTAGAAATAGAAGTGGTGCAGTTACCTGATGCGCCTGTAGCAGACAGTGCTGAATATTGCCTGAATGGAGTAGCACAACCTGTTACAGCAACAGGCCAGGACCTGAAATGGTATACCGTTCCATTTGGAGGTACACCTTTAGCAACTGCGCCTACACCCACTACATCATCAATAGGTTACATACGCTATTATGTATCACAAACCATGTTTGGTTGCGAGAGCCCCCGCGATACTGCGGTTGTAAAAGTTGATACCCTGGTTACTGTAAATATTTATGTGAGTGATAAATTCTTCTGTTTGACAGACTCAGTAGAAATAGGACAGACAGGTGTAATGCCTGACACAGGAATGTTTACCTGGACATGGGATGGAGGTAATGTGTTGTCAGGAGATACGTCAGGGCCATATATACTGAAGTGGAATACTCCGGGTAAAAAGACAATAACTTTGAATGCAGAAGATAATGGTTGCAGGGCATCAGACACGAGTACATTAGAAGTGCTGCCACTGCCGGAAGCCTGGTTCAATATGCCGGATGAGATATGCCCGGGCAAAGAACTGGAAGTAACGACTGTCGACAGTTTCCTGAAATATGCGTATGGCTACAACTGGACCATTGAAGGCGCGTCTGATATCGTCAGGTCTGATAGTACGGGTTTTGTCACCTATTGGGATAAGCCCGGCATATATTCCGTTAAACTAAGAACGATCTCAGATTCCGGTTGTATGTCTCCTATGTTTGCTGATACGATCACTGTAAGAGAAGAGCCGAAGGCAAAGATATTACCGCTTGAATACACAACTATATGTACCAAAACTGGCGTTAACCTGAAGGCGGAAGTATTACAGGGATTCCATAAATACGAATGGTCTCCGGCTGAATACTTCCTTATCAACAAGTCTACCGATGTAATTGCAACGATACCTAGTTCGGGCTACATACGTTTATCTGTTACTGATGATTTTGGTTGTACAGGAAACGACAGCGTATATGTAGGCATCAAGCTGTGCTGTAAGGCAGTGTTGCCAAGTGCATTCTCGCCCAACAACGATGGCAGGAATGATCAGTTCGGCATCATATCCAGCGGTAACTACAGGATATCATCTTTCAGAATAGTGAACAGGTATGGCGATGAGGTATTCAGCACCAGGAACCAGCGCGACCGCTGGGACGGTACGTACAATGGTCAGCCACAAGGTATCGGTACTTATTACTACTACATTAAATACTCCTGCGAAGATGATGATGTTGATAACGAAGTAGAAGAAAGAGGCGATGTAACATTGATAAGATAGAGAGACAGATATGATATGTATCCCGCCTGTAAATACAGGCGGGATCTTTATTTTTAGCATCGCTGTATAGTTTATTTCAATTCTGTACAGGATAGTAAAATGAGCATAATCTTCTCAAATACCGTAATTTTACAACATGACAAAAGAACAGCAACTGCGCGATATATTAAGTGAAAAGATACTGGTGTTAGATGGTGCCATGGGTACCATGATACAGCGTTATAAGCTGACGGAGGAGGATTATCGTGGCGAGCGTTTCAAAGACTGGCCAAGTGATCTGAAAGGCAATAACGACCTGCTGGTGCTGACACAACCACAGATAGTAAAAGAGATACATAAAGAATACCTGGATGCCGGCGCTGATATATTAGAGACCAATACATTCAATGCGCAGGCGGTATCGTTGGCTGATTATGATATGCAATCGCTGGCATATGAAATAAATGTGGCTGCTGCTAAACTGGCCAAAGAAGCGGTTACGGAATTTATGCAGGAGCATCCGGGCACGCAGAAATTCGTAGCGGGAGCCATAGGCCCGATGAATAAAACACTATCTCTTTCTCCTGACGTGAATGACCCGGGTTACAGGGCTATTACTTTCGATGAGATAGTAGATGCTTATACAGAGCAGGTACATGGCCTTGTAGACGGCGGCGCGGACATCCTGCTGATGGAAACGATATTTGACACGCTGAATGCCAAGGCTGCCATATTCGCTATCAATAATTACTTTCAGCAGACAGGTAAAGAAAAGCTGCCGCTGATGATATCAGGTACCATCACTGATGCTTCGGGCAGAACATTAAGTGGACAAACTTTAGAAGCTTTCTATATATCCGTGATGCATGCCGAGCCTATAAGCATAGGTCTGAATTGCTCATTAGGTGGACATGAAATGAGGCCTTATGTGGAGGAACTGTCAGACCTCGCTACATGCTTTGTAAGCTCTTATCCTAACGCGGGCCTGCCCAATGCTATGGGCGAATACGATGAGCAACCCAAAATGACTGCTGATATTGTAAAAGGTTTTGCACAGGAAGGATGGGTAAATATAGTTGGTGGTTGTTGCGGTACTACACCCGATCATATTCGTGAAATAGCCAAAGCGGTGAAAGATTTAAAGCCGAGGAAGCTGGAAGAGAAGAACGAGGCTATTGCTTAGAGAACAACATTAATGATAATTAAAAAGGGTAGACAATTTGTCTACCCTTTTTTTGAACTATTCATTAAAACGTTTATTCAGTTTCTGCGCTTTCGTTTTTCTTGGCAGATGGTTTGCTTTCTATTTTGAAAGTGATCTTACCTTCTTTCTCATTAAAGTCTGCCACAACTGTATCGCCTTCTTTTATTTTGTGGTTCAGCAGTTCTTCTGCCAGTGGGTCTTCCAGGTGTTTCTGTATAGCCCTGTGCAGCGGCCTTGCACCAAATTGAGGGTCGTAACCTTTTTGTGCGATGAACTTCTTGGCAGCCTCTTTCAACTCCAGTTGGAAACCTAAGTTGCTCAGGCGTTTCAGCACATCTTTCATAATGATGTCTATGATCTTACTGATATCAACTTCATCCAGTTGGTTGAAGATGACCACATCATCTATCCTGTTCAGGAATTCAGGAGAGAAAGTGCGCTTCAGGGCACTTTCTATCACACCTTTACTATGGTCTTCAGCGGCTGCCTGTTTGGCGCCGGTACTGAAGCCCACGCCCTGACCGAAATCTTTCAGCTGACGGGCACCAATGTTGGAGGTCATGATGATGAGTGTGTTCTTGAAGTCAACCTTGCGTCCGAGCCCGTCTGTAAGCTGGCCATCATCAAGAACCTGCAACAGAATATTGAAAATGTCAGGGTGAGCTTTTTCGATTTCATCGAGCAGCACTACACTGTATGGTTTGCGTCTGACCTTTTCGGTCAGCTGCCCGCCTTCTTCATACCCAACATAACCCGGAGGCGCACCGATCAGTCTGCTCACACTGAATTTTTCCATGTACTCACTCATATCTATTCGAATGAGAGCGTCTTTGGAATCAAACATGAACTCACTGAGTACCTTGGCCAGTTCTGTTTTGCCCACACCGGTAGGCCCCAGGAATATGAATGAGCCAATGGGTTTTTTAGGATCTTTCAGTCCCACCCGGTTGCGCTGGATAGCCCTGGTGATCTTGACGATGGCTTCGTCCTGCCCGATGACTCCCTGTTTCAATTCATCGGCCATACCTACCAGTTTGTTGCCTTCACTTTGGGCAATACGTCTTGTAGGAATGCCGGTCATCATGGCCACTACTTCTGCAATATCTTCTTCCCCGACAGGGTATTTTTCTGTCTTGACCTGTTCTTCCCATTTATTTTTGGCGGTCTCCAGTTCTTCCAACAGGCGTTTTTCTGTATCGCGAAGTTTGGCAGCCTCTTCATATCGCTGGCTCTTGACCACCTTATTCTTCTCTTCCTTGATCTCTTCGATCTTTCCTTCCAGCTGCACTACCTCATCAGGAACATGGATATTCTTCAGGTGCACACGAGCGCCTACTTCATCCATTACATCAATGGCCTTATCGGGCAGGAAGCGATCGCTGATGTATCGGTTACTGAGTGTCACACAGGCTTTGATGGCCTCTTCGCTGTATTCAACATTATGAAATTCTTCATATTTAGGCCTGATGTTGCTGAGAATCTCTATGGTTTCATCGGCAGTTGGCGGATCTACCAGAACCTTCTGAAAGCGTCTGTCAAGTGCTCCGTCCTTTTCGATGTATTGTCTGTATTCATCCAGGGTGGAAGCTCCGATGCATTGCAGTTCACCTCTGGCCAGAGCCGGTTTGAAAATATTGGAAGCATCCAGTGAACCGGTAGCCCCGCCAGCTCCAACGATGGTATGTATCTCATCAATGAAGAGGATGACGTCGCGGTTCTTTTCCAGCTCATTCATGATGGCTTTCATGCGCTCTTCAAACTGGCCCCGGTATTTGGTACCTGCCACCAGCGCTGCGAGGTCCAGCATAATGATGCGTTTGTCAAACAGCACCCGGCTAACCTTACGCTGGATGATGCGCAATGCAAGGCCTTCTACGATGGCGGTCTTTCCGACACCGGGTTCACCAATCAGGATCGGGTTATTCTTTTTGCGGCGCGAAAGTATCTGCGATACACGCTCTATCTCTTCTTCCCTGCCTACTATCGGGTCCAGTGTACCCAGCTCGGCCATTTTGGTAATGTCCCTGCCGAAGTTGTCCAGTACGGGCGTTTTCGATTTTGTGTTTCCTGCCTGCCTGCGTTGCTGAAACTGGCGGCGTTCATCGTCCTCTTCAAACTCTTCTCCGCCCGGGTCACTGTAATCTCCTCTCGGAGCTTCGCCCTGTACGATAGCCAGTTCGCTTTTGAATTTTTCGTAGTCTACTTCATACTGATGTAATATCTGTGTAGCTACATTCTCTTTGTTCTTAAGGATAGACAGCATTAAATGTTCTGTTTCTACTGTAGGGCTTTTCAGCGCCTTAGCTTCCAGAACGGTTATGCGTATTACCTTTTCTGCCTGTTTGGTCAGTGGCAGGCTGTTGATGTTGGCAAGCGGTTTGTTGCCCTTATCCCTTATGGCCATTTCCAGTTCTTTGCGCAGGTCAAAAAGATCTACCTGCATGGTCTGCAATACTTTTACAGCCAGCCCTTCTCCGTCCCTGATAAGGCCCAGCAGCAAGTGCTCCGTGCCTATAAAGTCATTCCCTAGCCTCAACGCCTCTTCCCTGCTGTAGGAGATGATCTCTTTTACCTTTGGTGAAAAATTTGAATCCATCGATTTATGCCCTCGCTTTTTTGTTTCTTAAAATTAACGATAATTGTGGGTAGCTAAGTATTAAGATTTGCTATATCAACATCAGCAGCACAACTAAAGTTTGTATACCTACAATATAAAACAAAAAATACTGCGAATATGTTATTTTTAGACGTGCTAATTTACAATCGTCTTACAAAACTACATCTATATGGAGTTCAAATTTGATACCAAACCTTCTTACACGGTCATTACGCCCCAAACAGATGCCCTGGATGTTAATTTGACAGGACAACTGGCGGAACAGATAGCCCTGTATATCAATAAGGGCAGTAATAATTTTATTATCGACATGCAACAATGCTCAAAAACCGACAATACGTCATTCCCGGCACTGGCAGAGCTGCATGAAGATTGCTATATGAACCAGAGGTCACTGGTTTTCACCGGTATACAAGCTCCTGTGCTGGATGCGCTGAATGAAAATGAACTGGCCGAAATGTTAAATATCGCTCCAACTATGCAGGAAGCGGTAGATATTATAAGCATGGAGATTCTGGAACGAGACCTGATGAATGAAGATTAGTATTGACCACAATTATTGTATAAACACTTGTCAATAATTGGTTTATTCACCAAAAACACCTTGATTTACTGAAACGAAGCTATTTTACCCTGTTGTTTTTGTCAGCGTTAGGATGTTAATCAAGCTATTGAGATGAGAGTAACAATTTTAGGAAACAACTCGGCACTACCCGCATTTGGCAGAAACCCCACTGCGCAGATCGTGTCGGTGTATGGTGAATATTTATTGATTGACTGTGGCGAGGGCACACAGGTACAGATGCAGACGCATGCCATAAAATGGCGCAAACTCGGGCATATTTTCATCAGTCATATGCATGGCGACCATTATTTTGGTTTGCCCGGACTTATCAACAGTATGAGTCTCTTAGGACGTGTGGCACCACTGCATTTGTATGGGCCTGCGCCGCTCATGCCTATATTGCAGGAGACGCTGGACCTGGCAGAGACGGTTTTATCATACGAGTTACACTTTCATCCCCTGCCTGAAACAAGTGAATTATTGGTAGAGACCGATACGTTTAAAGTAACCTGCTTTCCTGTAGAGCACAGGATACCATGTATGGGTTTCCTGGTTGAAAGTAAAACACGAGGCAGGAAGATATTGCCTGCTCAATGCCGTGACTATGAGATCCCGCGTTATTATTATGATAAGTTGAAAGCAGGAGAGGATTATATGCGTAAAGACGGGACTGTTGTCAAAAACGAGGTATTGACCACAGAAGGGCCGCCGGTAAAGAAATACGCGTTCTGCGCTGATACTAAGTTTACCGATTCATTCATTAAATACATACAAGGTGCAGACACCATCTATCACGAATGTACCTACCTGCATGCTGAAGTTGAAAAGGCGGAAGCACGTTACCACAGTACGTCAGTCCAGGCGGCTGAAGTAGCAAAAATGGCGGGCGCCAAACAGTTGTTACTCGGCCACTATTCATCTAAATACCGCGACCTGTCCCCCTTCAGGGAAGAAGCCATGACGGTTTTCCCCAATTCGCTGGTTACGATAGAAGGAACTACTTACGATATCTAAACATGTTTATTGCCGCATACTAATAATTGAGTACCGCTTGATATATAGTTCATACCGTATTTACATACGGGTATTGAAGTCTTTTTTGCCTTCCTGAAATTTGACTGCTGTAGCCACCCGGTTACTCTTTACTTACGGGCAGACAAACTTCAATTATGAGGGTTTTAATATTATCGGCGATATTGCTTTCAATATGCGGCATTTGCCAGGCACAATTTTTCAGTGGTTCATATACCGGTAACGGCTCTTCACAATCTATTACGGCACCGGGTTTTCAGCCGGACATCGTTATAATAAAAAGAGGAGCCACGTCGGGTACAGGCCAAACGGCAGTCGTTCGCACGGCTACAATGAGCACAACTATTGATATGAGTTCCGCTACCAGTGCTACAGACCGTATCACAGGATTTACGTCAAGCGGATTTACAATTGGTGCTTCGGCTAATGTAAATACAAGTTCTGATGTGTATCACTATGTAGCCATCAAAGCGGTATCTGGTGAAATTGAATTGGGTACCTATACCGGAAACGGAACGGACAACCGCAATATTACAGGCGTTAGCTTTCAGCCTGACTTTGTCTGGGTCTTGTCTCCGGGCCAGCAATGTGTGTGGCGCACCTCTTCTATGACCGGAGATAATAGTATCACCTTCAATTCGTTTTCACAGACGGCAAACTGGATACAGGCGATCAATAGTAATGGTTTCCAGGTGGGTGATGATGCAAAGGTTAATGCTTCGAGTACCGGATATAATTATGTCGCCGTCAAATCTGTAAGTGGAAAATTTGCTGTTGGTAGCTATACCGGTGATGGCAATGACAACAGGTCGATAACTGGTTTCGGATTAACTCCGGGATTTGTAGTAGTGAAACGGGGCGATGGTGCCACCACAGGTGCAATGAAATCGACCAGTACAGGAACTACTACAGACATTACACTGATACCCAATGCTACCAATTCTGTAACAGATGCCATACAGCAATTGCTGACTAATGGTATAGAGATAGGTACTACGTCACGCGTTAACACCAGCAGTGGAACCTACTATTGGTTTGCGTTTGGTGAGATTTCAACCAATATATGGAATGGTACTGCATGGAGCGGTGGAACTCCCACATCTTCAAGTGATGTTGAGATAGCATCAAGCACTACGCCGGGTTCATTTACATGCAGGGACATCACTATTAACAGTGGCATTTCTCTTACTTTGGGAAGTGGTGTAACAGCTAATATTTATGGCGATGTAACAAATGACGGCAATGGAATAAGCGGCGCGGGCAATCTTACTTTTTCTAAAACAGGAACAGCAGGTATATCAGGTAATGCAATTACCGTAAAAGGAACTGTAACGGTCAGTTCAGGTTGTACATTATCTACAGGCGGCCTGCTGACCATTGGCTCAGACGCCAGTAATACCGGCAGCATTGCGGGCCCTTCAGCGGGAGGTTACCTTTCCGGGAATGTTACAATGCAACGCTACATACCCGGTAAACGCGCATTCCGTTTCCTGGGTCACCCGTTCAGCACCTCACAGGCGCTCACAACATTGACGGATGATATTGACATAACAGGGAGCAGTGGAGCGACCAACGGCTTCACAACAACAACAACCAATAACCCATCTGCTTTCTGGTTCGACGTAAGTGCCGCAGACAATTCTACATCGGGCAATAATCCCGGCTGGACGCCATTTACAAATACCAACGGTGTTAGCGCCAATAGCTGGGATCAATATGAATTGATGCGCATATTGGTGCGTGGCGCGATTGGTGAAGGCCTGGCAGGAGGTACATACAGCCCTTCGGCAGTTACGCTGGATATGACAGGTGTGGTGAACCAGGGTACACAGGTGGTTACGCTCACCAAAGGGTCGGGTTCCAATTTTGTTTCATGTGGTAATCCTTTCCCAGGTCCGGTAGATATGCAGAATGTAGCTAAGGGAGCAAATATAGGAGCAAACTATTATGTTTGGGATGCTACATCAGGTGTTGCGGGTGCATATGTTACCAATCCTTTTACTCTGTCATATAACTTGCCGGCTTTTGCTGCATTGTTTACAACAGCTACGGCCAACTCATCTAACACCTTGACATTTGAAGAGGCTGATAAAGTAACATCAGGAGCCTCGTTGTTTAAAAAGACTGCACCCGGTAATTGGGTAGAGCTGCTCATCTCAGATAGTACAATACAATGGGACAGGTTGCTCATCAACCTGGATAACAATGCCATGGATGTACAGGACAATCTGGATGGAGAAAAACTATATAATCCGGGGCTTGATTTCTTCACCTTGTCCAAAGATGAAGTACGACTGGCAGTAGACGTTCGTCCTTATAATGACGGAGCAGCTATTCCGCTTGGTTTAACTGCCTACAACCGATACAACCGATACGTAATAACAACCGGGATGTTCGACATTCCGGCAGGTACAAAACTATTCTTGCATGACAAATACCTGAATGTAAAACAAGAACTGAAAACAGGTTTTGCGTATTGGTTCGATGTCACCAGTGACACTGCATCACAGGGCAACAATCGCTTTGAGATAAATATGGTAGGCAAAGCAGCAGGTTTGACAACAACAGGAAATATTGATCCGGATATACTAATAATTCCTAACCCTGCTGATAAGGACGTGAAAATATCCTTCAAAAAATCAGGAAGCAAAGCGCAACTGAAGTTATTGAGTATCACAGGACAGGTATTGATGACAAAAGAAATGACAGGAAATACAGGCAGCATTATTCTGCCTTTGCTCAATATTCCGGCAGGGGTATACTTTATTCAGGTGCAAAGCAACAATACACAGTTTACAGAAAAACTAATCAAACAGTAACAGGTAAAAAACAGATATGTATACGATCAGCACAAAATTAAAAGTTATTCTGGTTCTTGTGGGTGCTCTTTGTTTTTCGGTTACCGTAGCTCTTGCACAGGGACCCGGTTTTGATGAGGATGTAGAAGATGTACCCGTACCGTTTGACGGAGGTGTGACTTTTATTACCGCTTTAGCAGCAGGATATGGCATTAAAAAGATCAGGGAACATAAAGAAAAAACTAAATAACAGGCCTTACGTGTATACTGACAGTTACTAATATAATGAAGCAAATGCAACACATATATACAGAAAAGCATCGTTAAACAACTAATTCAGGTCATTTACTAACTCGGGACAAAATACCATTGATTTATTACGATTTTGTGTTAGTTATCAGGTTTGTTGCTGCAAACCATATCTAAAAAACACAAGTGATGAAACTGAATGCAGTAATACTTATACTCTTTGCAAGCAACCTTATCGTACTGGGCGTAGCGGCCTATTATATTCTACGCATTATATCAGGATACTACGGTTCGTAAGTAAAAGTCTTTTTTGTTATAGTCAATTGCCCTGCTTTAAGCGGGGCTTTTTTGTGTCGGGTATAGACATTTCCGTTTCGCAAGGGGGCTTCGGTATGATAACTCTTAAAAAAGTCTATTTATCCTGTGCACCCGATAACAATGGGAGACGATCCGGGCAATTAAATTTTATAATTATAAATAAATGACGTATATTTGCTATTAATGAAATAACCCTGAGCACATGAAAAGTACACATATGACGAACAGAATTGCTTTCAGTTCCGCCCCGGCGGGACTTTTTTATGAATTGTTAAGTACAACACGTTTACCGTTTTACTTAACATTACTTAACAATCTGAATGCAATTGTCTCTTTATCAATTGTTTACAAAGATCGGATGTTGCTTTCAGTTAAACCTCGGTTTAAATTACTTAACAATTTAGCGTCAGCAACCTTAGTAAGACCAATGAAAAGGCATAATTATAGAATGAATTTGCCTTGTTGCCCCTTTAACATATTAACCTTTTAATCATAATGGAACCCAACGTCAATAAATCCTTAAAAACCCTTTGAAAACATAGTAATATGCTATTTTTACGCCTCTATAGCGAAACGATGAACGAGAAAAACAATTATGTGGCCATTATGGCCGGAGGAATAGGTAGCCGTTTCTGGCCCGTGAGCCGTACCAGCTACCCGAAACAATTTCTGGATCTGCTTGGCACGGGCCGCTCACTGATACAGTGGACCTACCACAGGTTCAAGAATATTGTGCCGCAGGAAAATATATACTTCATTACCAATGAGAGTTATATCAACACCCTGAAGGAGCAGATACCCGAGGTGAGCATGGATAACATCATCAGCGAACCTTCCCGTAAGAATACCAGCCCTTGTGCGGCATACTTTGCCCACAAGATGATGGCCATGAACCCGGATGCCAACATTATCATGTCGCCGGCCGATCACCTGATCATGGACGAGAAGGCTTTTGAGAAAACAGCCAAAGATGCGCTGGAATACGTATCAAATCACGACGCCCTGCTGACGCTCGGCATCAAGCCTACCCGCCCCGATACGGGTTACGGCTATATACAGCACGACCTGCAAGAGGATATCAACAAGGTGTTCAAGGTGAAGACCTTTACCGAAAAACCGTCGCTGGAGCTGGCGCAGACCTTCATCAAAAGCGGCGACTTCCTCTGGAACTCAGGCATATTCGTATGGAATGTAAAGACCATTATGGAAGCGCTGGCCAAACACCAGCCTGAGTTGAATGAGGTGTTCATGCAGGCAGACAGTGTTTATAATACTCCGAAGGAGCATGATGTGATCAGCAGCCTGTATGCACAATGCACCAACATTTCTATCGACTATGGTATAATGGAAAAGGCCAAGAATGTATACGTGATACCTTCTTACTTCGGTTGGTCAGACCTCGGTACATGGGAGTCTGCCTACGAGAATTCTGAAAAAGACTACCTGGGTAACGCTGTGTACGGTAAGAATGTAATGGTGATAGACGCCAGTGAGTGTATGATAAAAGCACCCGATAACAAACTGGTGGTACTGCAAGGCCTGGAAGAGTGTGTGGTGATAGATACGGAGGATGTACTGTTGATATGCCAGCGCAGCCGCGAGCAACAGATAAAAGATTATGTTGCCGAAGTAAAACGCAACAAAGGAGATAAATATTTGTAATAGATGAACCTGCCCGTAAAACATTCAGCAAAAGGAACAACCATCTTCACGGTGATGAGCGCACTGGCTACTGAGCACAACGCCATCAACCTGTCTCAGGGCTTTCCTGATTTCCCGGTAGACGAGAAGCTGGGTGTGCTGTTGGGCGAGTCGGTGCAGAAAGGGTTCAATCAATATGCCCCCATGACAGGGCTGCCCATGCTCAGGGAAGCAATAGCTGCTGATGTGCAGCGTCGTTACAATACCCCGGTTGATGCGAACGATGTGACGGTAACCCCCGGCGCAACTTATGGCATCTACACTGCCTTTACCTCTATCCTGCAAAAAGGCGATGAGGTAATAGTACTGGAGCCTGCATACGACAGTTACATCCCGAACATAGAAACGAATGGCGCGGTAGTGGTTTCTGTTCCGTTATCAGCACCTATGTTCACGGTCGATTGGAACAAGGTAAAAGACGCTATTACGGATAAGACCCGTGCTATAATCATCAATACCCCGCACAACCCCACAGGTGCGGTATGGACCAAAGAAGACTGGGACAGCCTGGCAGAGATACTCCGCGGCACTGATATCATCCTGCTGTCTGACGAAGTGTATGAGCAACTGGTTTTCGATGGCAAACAACATCATAGCGTATTACAGCACGAAGAGTTAAGGCAGCGCAGTTTTGCTATCTACTCTTTCGGTAAAGTATATCATAATACAGGCTGGAAAATGGGCTTCGTTATTGCGCCGCCGCAATTGTCGGCAGCCTTCCGGAGTATCCACCAGTTCCTGGTATTCTCTGTCAATACACCTGCGCAGTATGCACTGGCGCAATACCTGTCGCAACCCGTTTTGCCCGACGTAGCCAATATGATGCAGCGCAAGAGGGATTACTTCCTCGACCTGCTGAAAGACACGCCGTTCAAGGTACACCAACCTGCTGGCGGTAGTTACTTCCAGACGGTAGATTACAGCCGAATCAGCGATATGCCGGATACGGAGTTTGCTAAATGGCTGACAGTAGAACATGGTGTGGCGACGATACCCATAAGTGTTTTCTACAGCAATAAGCAGGACGACAGGATCATACGTTTCTGCTTCGCCAAAAAAGAGGAAACACTCAAAGCCGCGGTAGATAAGCTGTCTGTTATCAAGATGCCCACGTTATAGGTAGTCGGAACTCAGCTTGATGATCAGTGCGATGGAGATAACGATAAAGAATACCCGCACGAATGAGCTGCCCTTCTTGATGGCCATATGCGCCCCGGCATAGTTGCCAGTCATATTGCATAGCGCAACGGGTATGGCAATATGCCACATCACAAAACCTTTGGAGATGAAGAATATCAGCGCTCCGATATTGGCCGTTACATTAATAACCTTTGCATTGGCTGATGCATGCAGAAAATCATACCCGAACAGGATGATAAATGCGAAGACAAGAAAGCTGCCGGTACCCGGCCCTATCAGTCCTTCGTACAAGCCAAGTATACCCCCTGTGGCAATAGCGGAAATATAATACCGCGCCGGTGTAAGCGTCTTTACGGCATGCACCATGCCAAGTTGTTTTTTAAAAACGGTATAAGCCAGCACCAGTACCAATGCCCCGATGATAAAAGGCATGAACTGCTCTTTATGAATGAAGCTGACTAATAGCGCCCCGGCAAATGATGCAATGAAAGAAGAAATAATCGCCGGGCTCAAGTGCCGCCAGTCGATCGTCACCTTTTTGATGTAGCGTACCGCCGCTACGGATGTTCCGGAGAAAGAGGCCATCTTGTTGGTCGCCAGTGTTTGCACCAGTGTAAGTTGTGGCTGAAGGATGAACATGGCGGGAAGCTGTATCATACCGCCACCACCGGCTACGGCATCAACAAAGCCGGCCACGAAAGCAAAAAGGCAAAGTACAGATAGTGCAATCATGAAAAAGCCACTACGTTATCAGCGTAGTGGCTAAAAGTATAAAATCTGTTTTGTATTAATAAGTGATCACCTGCTCTTCTATGGTTTCAGGTATCTCCCTGAACTCATACTGCTGGTTGCGCAATTGAGCCGGGAAGCCCGCCTCGTTAATGGCCTGTTGTATGCCTTTGTAAGTAAAGCGATGCGGAGCACCTGCAGCGCTCACCACGTTCTCTTCTATCATGATGGAACCAAAGTCGTTGGCACCGGCGTGCAGGCATAGCTGGGCCACTTCTTTACCCACAGTCAGCCAGGAAGCCTGTATGTTTTTCACGTTTGGCAGCATGATGCGGCTCATGGCTATCATGCGCACGTATTCTTCTCCTGTTGTCAGGTTCTTGGTGCCGCGTATGCGTTTCAGCATGGTATCCACATCCTGGAAAGTCCATGGTATGAAAGCGATAAAGCCTTTGGCGCTTTCGGGCTTCATGGCCTGTACCTCGCGTATCTTCACCAGGTGCTCAAAGCGTTCTTCTATCGTCTCCACGTGGCCGAACATCATCGTGGCGCTGGTGGTCAGCCCTACCTTATGTGCTTCGTGCATAATGTCGAGCCATTCCTGCGCGCCGCACTTCCCTTTAGATATCAGCCTGCGTACCCTGTCGTTCAGTATCTCTGCTCCCGGACCGGGCATGCTGTCCATACCGGATTCTTTCAGTGCTGTTAGCGCCTCGTTATATGTCACGCCCGAAACCTTGCATATATGCGCTACCTCGGGCGGGCCCAGTGCGTGCAGTTTCAGGTCGGGGTATAGTTCTTTCAGTTGTTTGAAGAGGGTGGTATAATAATCCAGTCCCAGCTCCGGGTGGTGGCCGCCCTGAAGCAGCAGTTGCTCACCGCCGTATTTAAAGGTCTCGTCTATCTTCTCCTTATAGGTCTCTATATCTGTAATGTAAGACTCGGGGTGGCCGGGTATGCGGTAAAAGTTGCAGAACTTGCAATTGGCGATACACACGTTGGTGGTGTTCATGTTGCGGTCTATGATCCATGTTACTTTGCCATGCGGCACCTGTATCTTGCGCAGTTCGTTCGCCACAAACATCAGCTCTGCAAGCGGGGCGTTGTTGAAAAGGAATACTCCTTCTTCCATACTCAACGATTCAAACTTCAACGCCTTACTGTATAATTCTGATAAATTCATCTTGTCAAATTGTATTGGCCGGTACCTGCAAAATTAACCTAAAAAACCCGCCCACGCATACAAATATCCGATAGCTGTATATGGCATGCTGATGTTGAAAAAATATGTATACGTCCCTCTTTTTACATGGGGTGCGTTTTGATGATGGTATTTTTGCTATTTTCGTATCAATGAGTACACATATCCTCACATTATTTGGCGAAGAGATAGTTCCTGAACAGCTGAACGCTGTAGGCAGGAAGAAGGCTACGCCCAAAAAGAAGAAGGAGGAAAAACCCAAAGCGGAGAAAGAATCAATTGCCATTGACGAAACAGAGGAAGCAGCAGTAGCGGAAGAACCGAAGCAGGAGATACTGGTAGATTGGGAAGGAGATAAAAAGTATTACTCAATAGGAGAAGTGGCCAAACTGTTCGACGTGCGGACCTCCAACATCCGGTACTGGACCAAAGAGTTTGCGCTGAAAGTACGCACCACCCGCAAAGGCGACAGGCTGTACACGCCGGAGCAAATAAAGGAGATACGCACCATATATCACCTGGTGAAACACAGGGGCTTTACAATTAACGGCGCCAAGGCGAAACTCAAAGAGAGCAAAAAAGTATCAGTTGACTCCGTAGACCTGAAAGACTCGCTGCTGCAACTGCGCAACAAGCTGGTGCAACTGAAAAACAGCATTAAGTAACGATGAAATACCTGCTGCTGATATTCGCCCTTATTGCCTCCACTCAACTCACTGCGCAGGAAAAGTATAAGAAATTCACAGACAAAGACACAAAGCAATTGATATACCAGGGACAAGTAACATTCAACGACCTTGCTACAGAACCTGATTTTGTATGGTACAAAGCAGGCATAAAAGGCTACCAGCCTAATAAAGATGTAGTATCCGAGCTGGCTGCTGCTCTGAAACAATACAATATAAAGCCGGTCGTATTCATGGGTACCTGGTGCGACGATACGCATATACTGTTGCCCAAGTTCTACAATGTGCTGCAGGCCTGCAACTACCCTGCATCGAAAGTGACCATGTATGCGCTGGATATGGAGAAGAAAGGTAAGGACGGCGAAGAGCTGAAGTATCATGTAACAAGGGTGCCGACTTTCATACTGCTGGACGGGCAGAAAGAGATAGGCAGGATAACCGAAACCGTAGACGAGAGCATGGAGACGGATATGCTTCGTATCATCTTAGACTACGTGGCCAACGATATGGAAGAGCCCGAAGAATAACATCACTTCCTGTCCACATTGCCCAGCCGGTACATTACGCAAAGCATAGCCTGCTCAGGCAGTAAGAAACCTTCTGCGCCAAACCCCGGCTGATAAGTAAGTAAAGAACTACCCATATGGTCATTCCTTTTGTAATAGCCCGACTGAAACCCGACCCTTATGATAAAGTGCCTGCCTGCCCGGAAATCGGCACCCACAGCCACGGCGCCACCATGCACTATCCCCGATTCATGCCTGTTGATAACAGAATATGCGCCGGTTGTATAATTGTATGAGTCTTGCGTACCCCGCTCGTCATACTGCGAGCCTATGTACAGTAACTGTATCCATGGCAATGGTATGCGCTTGTCGGGGCGAAACAACCTTGCCTTAAAGCCTATCTTCCAGTACGCCCCGTGTTGCGATTCCAGGTTCACATCGTCCTTCACCTTTATCCACCCGCGTACCGGGCGAAAAGTATAACCCGTGGCGGCAAAAGCACCTACATACTTATTGAAATAGTATTCGCCCTGTAGCTCAGGCGTTCCGCTGACCAGCGTGGCCAGGTTCAGCCCCAAGTTCACGCGCGAAGGAATAGTATCCATCTTTTGCGCACGCATGGCAAAAGAGATAATGATGAATGACAGGCAAAGGAATAGTTGTTTCATACAAGTAAAAAAACAAATATTATGCCATTGTGTAGTGGAACCGGATGTTCATAATTTAATAACACAGCAGCCACTTACAAGGATGGTAAACATCGTTCCGCCAGTACCTCATTAGGAGGTCTCTGCTTCGCGGGTTGTTCTGTCTGCAGTCATTCTACCTTTACAGCAGCAAGGTTAGGAGCTATGTTACACCATCCTGTAGTTGTTATAGCTAAAGTAGAGGCCGATTTTTTTTGTCGGCGAATTGTATGTGGCGCTCTTTGAATGGACACCCCTGCCGCATTGTATTTGGTGCATCTGTCAAGAAAATAACATTTCGGCATAATAATATCAGGTTGTTAGAAAAGTAAAAAAGGCATGGAGAAATTCCATGCCTTTTTGTTAATTGTTATTATCATCTACGAATTCTAAAAATTCATTTCTCTTTAAGAGGTAATAAAATATAGAATTCTTTTTATCGAACAGGTATTCAAGAATAACCCATGCTACAATAAACCAGGAGAAATACTCAATAAGGAGATAATTTTTATAGTATGCACCGATAAGAATTGTGATAGATGCAGCTATGAGGCGAAATACTACCAGCAGCCATTTATAGCCTTCCATTAAATAAGGCGAGCGCAATCTTAACTTAGCCTGTGCATTTTCGGCTACAGTAAAATGATATTCGCTGCTGGTAAAAAAATCTACTTTTGCCTTTATTGAATGTTTGCCCGCTTGCACAAGTATATTCTTTGTTTCCCCGGCATGAATAGTTCCATTTTTTCCACCATCAATTTCGATAGTAATGTCGCGAAATCGTGAAGCAAACTGATTTTCTCTTTTTATAGAAAGACTTGACATAACCTGTAGTTTATTTTTAGCTGACAATATTACCATGACATAGCAACGGCACCTGAAAATATTGCGCCCATGCACACAGCACCAGGACCTGCACCAACACCGCCAAGTACAGCACCTGCACATGCACCTGCACAAACACCTGCTGCATCGGCACCGATAAATGCCCCCCACAGAGACATAGCCTGTGGCTCATTGCTGATATCTACCCATTTATCGTAATTATTGGTATTACTCCAATATGCGTAACTGCCCTGCGCTACACCGATGATGTTTGCAAAAGCTTCAACCTGGTCGTCTGTTAATGAATTATCAGCAATAGCGTCGTCCAGCATATCATCTGTTTGAGATACAAAGTCTTGCGGCTCGTTTGTTACCAGTGCATTGAGCGAATTACAATAGTCAATAAAGGCTGTTCCGCTTTCGCCCAGGTTATCAATATTTGATTCAGCATATGTAACCATGTTTTGAGAAGTACCGTACCAATTTGATATTAATGCGGTCAAACTGCTCCAGTCGCCGCTGTTGATCTGGTATCCGTGTGTATTGAAATAGGATTGTGCTGATGATAACATTGCGTTGAAGTTGTTCAGATTATCATCAGTACCTATGCTCTGGTTGTCAAACTGGGTATACATATACTCCAGGTAGTCGTTGTGTGTGTTAGCTGCTGTACTCTTAACGTTATGATAATAATTGCTGGTTTCCCTTAAAGGCGGGTTAGGATTGTTCGCGGATATGTTTTTCTCCTGTTTCTTACATGCAAAAAGTACAGATACCATAAATGCCATAATGGCAATTGCTAAAGATTGTGATTTCATTTGTATAAAGTTTTTCAGTTTTTACCTACTCTGTTTTCCGCTTTTCAGTTTACGCGTACAAGTCATTTCATTAATTTTGGGCACCCTGAATGAACTGCGATACAAACTTGGGGATAATGTAAGTCACTATTACCCCTGTATCGTAGGTTAAAAATATTTTTTTAGCATGGGGGAAAACCATCTTTTTTAATTGCCCGAAACTTAAAAAAGTTGTAAGGCAATATGGTAGAAGGGGGTTGGCAATTTTTACACTATCCTGTAGTTCTTGTAGCTGAAGTTGAGACCAAGTTTTTTATCGGCGAATTGTTTGAGGCGCTCTTTGAGTGACATGCGGTTGAAAGAGATGTCGTAATCGAAGGCCCAGTTGCTGCGGCTGATACGGTCTTGCATAACAGCAGGGTGAGTGCCCGTGAATTTTTTCACGGCGTCTATATCCGCTGTATAGTCAAAGGCTTCGGCCTTTACTACGTTCTTCTCTACCCATTCATCGTCGTGCCACAGCTTATGAAATATCTCCTGCTTGCGCTGCATGGTACGGGGGTCTTTCACCCAGCCGTAATGGTATATATAGGCATCCAGCAGTTTTACGTTCAGCTTCTCATCATTGCCCTTGCGAAAACCCTGTGCGTCGCGATAGGAAAATATACTGTTGTTCTTGCGCACTATGCGTATCTCATAAGGGTACCAGCGGGTAGAGGTGCCAACATAATCGTATGAGCCGTAAAAGTGTTCATAATGAAACAGCAGGCCGTCAACATTCTTATCGTCCTTCCATCTCTCCATACCTGCTCTTATAGTGTCCAGGTATTTTTCATGCACTATTTCATCGCCCTGTATGTAGAAACACCAGTCGGTATCATCACTTACGGCTGCATAAGCTTTATCGGTCTCTACCGCCAACACACGCCCACCTGTGCGCAGGGAGTCGTCCCACTCTGTCTCAATGATCCTTATTTTGGCGGGGTCTATCATTTGTATCATCGCCAGAGTGCCGTCCGTTGATTTGCCTACTGCGATCACGAATTCGTCGCAAAGGGGCAGTATGGAGCGTATGGCCTCCTCAATGGGGTAGTCGTACGTAATAGCATTCCTGATAAATGTGAAACCGGTAACCTTCATCCGGGCGTAAAAGTACTAAAGCTGTTTATTCCTGCCCCAGTAGTGTGATCAATTTTTGTATCTCGCGCTGGTTTTCCGTCTTGTAAATGCTTTGCAACAGGTCTTCCTGTTCTTTGGCAGTGACATGAAAATTAAGTGCCGCCACCTTCTTGCCATCCTCTGGGATGTATTGCAGGGTAATATATTCCAGCCTGTCGCCGAAGTACTCTTTCAGGTAGTCTTTGGTGTAGCCCTGGCTGTATGACTGGAAAGGTTCCCACTTGTTCTGTATCGCAAATAGCGGGTCGGCCAGCATTTTGCCGAGCGTGTTCATGTCTGACGGTGGAAATATCTCGAACTGGCGGGTGTCCCGTATCTGCAGCATCACTACCTTGCCAACATTCTGTATGATCCAGTTGCGCATGGTATGCAGGTATCGATTAGACAATTCGATACCGAAATTGTCGCGCAAACCTGCATCCATAATGTTCATCATCGGTTCTGACGGGAGCCGTACTACCGGCAGTATATAAGGGAAGGTGGCTGTCATGCGCAGAGCTGTGGCCAGCCTCAGGTTGTAGGGGTTCTGCTTATGAAATAATGTTGCCAGGTCTACGCCATCAATAGCGGGGGAGGCGGTATAGCGCACATCGTATTCAGACTGTGTGAGGTAACCTACCGGCTGCGCGCACATCATGAGCCTGCGCCCGTCGTTAATGACCGTACCATTGATTATGGCCATGGGTATGAGCCCCTCCAGTTCCTTCTGTTTGAAATCGCCGAGCTTTTTATCCAGTATTCCCTCGGTGTTACGTATCATTTCCTGCTCCATGGCATAACCGCGGTCTTTGGTGTAGGAATAGCCTGCCAATGATATCTTGTTGAAGGGGGAGATCATATCTACACTGGCCAGTGAAAATATGATTGAGTTGAGCAGGTCTTTGGCAATATTTTCCTGATATTGTTTTCTGTAAGGGTTGTCGATGTTCCCTTCGCGGTAGCTGTCATGCAGGCCACGCCAGTATTCAGCTCCCATCATACCACCTGAAGCACCTGTCATCATTACAGTATGGCTGAAGAGTTTGCCATCTGCTAGGCTGTCGGCATATTGCAATGAACGGAATGTCCAGAAAGCAGCCCGCGAACCGCCACCGCTTACAGAGAGTATTACCAGCGTGGGCTTATGGCCCATGGCTATCCTGCTTTTCCAGTTGTCCAGCCTGTGCAGTTCTGCCTGTTTTTCCCGCTCATAACGTTCTTTGCTGAACACGGCTTGCAGGTTTTTATAGTTATAGGCCGGTATGTCTGTCTTTTCTGTTTTGTAATTCAGCCCGTAGGCAATGCTACGCAGGTCTACCACTCGTTCTTTTACCAGGAAGGCGAACAGGGAAATAAATATAGCCCAGCCCAGTATCTCCCAACTGCGGAGGAAATATTTTACCGAACCTACCAGTCCCATTACAACGGCAAACAACAGCAGAAAGCTGGCAGCAGCAGGCACCCTGAGCTGCGGATGCTCGCTGAAGAGCCCGAGCAACAACAACAACAATATAGCGAAAATGGTAGCCGTGGTAGCATTGCGGCTGTGCTTCCTCAATACGGTATTGAGCAGACGCGGGTGATAATGATCCAGCTCGGAGAACTTGTGTATACCCAACCTGCCTGTGAGGTAAGTATCTGCTTTGATGAGGTCTATTTCATAGTCCAGGCTATCGTAAGGCACCAGTTTGCGTATGCGCGCAGGATTAGTGATGCGGCCTACCACCACTTTCAGCAGGTCGCGCCCGACGCGGAAGAAGTAGGCAAATGATATGATAATGACAAAAGAAAAACCCAGGTAAAAACCCAGTTGCAACCTGACCAGCTGGTATATGGCCACCTTTTCGTGCACCAGCTGGAAACGGATACTTGTTATAGTGTAGAATATCAGATATATAAGCGGCAGCAAAGAGTTGTTGAGGCAGTATTTAATAAACGCGAACCTGATAGCACCAATGTAAGGTATACGTGTATGGTTGATAATAAACGTAGTGATATGCCAAGCCATGACAAATACAGCCATAGCACCTCCCAGCAGGAACATACTGCGAAAGTTGGTCTTGCCCAGGTATTCAGGCGAAAGGAATAGTGATGACGCGCCGAACACAGATGCAAAGTGGCCGGTGATGACCAGCACTAATAAGATCCAGAAAACGAGAAAGAGCTGGTACTTACGAAAATGCAGCAAAAACAACTGTACGGGCAAGAAACGGAATATGCCTTTGAGTATTTTTTTCATCTGCTGTATTTTCTCCTTAAAAGTTACGGAAAATTCCCCGCATTATCACCTGCCCGCCTTTGTTTTACAATTATGTGAAAGGTAACAGCGTTTAAGTATGAACGAAAAAAAGTGTATGTTTATTTTTCAGTTATCAACAGATAAGCATTCTGCATATATTGTTAAATAACCCTTATGAGGGGATACCTGCGACAGCATATAGTCAGGGTTTTAATGTAGGTTTGCAAGAGTCAGAAACATATTAATGCGCAGATACCGTTTTATCATATTTATTGTATTGCTGCTGGGTAGTATCCAGGCATTAGCCCAAACAGAGGAAAAAGAAAAGAATCCCCGCATATTGATATTGCTGGACGGCTCATCGAGTATGCTGCACGAATGGACTGCCGATAACATTCGTTTTGAGGCCGCAGCCAAAATAGTAGACCGCCTGATGGACAGCGTGTATGCCGTGAACAAAGATGTGGAGTTTGCACTACGCGTATACGGCCATACACAACCCACCTCTAAGAACAACTGTTATGATACCCGGCTGGAGGTAATGTTCAGTAAGGACAACTATACGCAGATGATGCTGAGGCTGGCGGCTCTACACCCGCTGGGGATATCGCCTATAGCTTACTCGCTGGAGCAGGCAGCCGAGAATGACATGCTGAACCTGAAAGACAACAAGTACAGCCTGATACTGATAACAGACGGTGGAGAAAGCTGTGACGGAGATATATGCAGCGTAGTAGAGAAACTGCTGAAAAAGAAGATCGACTTCAAACCTTATATCCTGAGCCTGGTAGACTATGCACCGCTGCGCTCGCAATACGCCTGCCTGGGAGACTACCTGCTGGTGACCAAACCGGAAGATATAGAACCTGTTGTGGGTAAAATAGTAGAGTCGTACAGGCACACTTTTATCCAGCCCGTAGCTGTGGCCAAGCTGATAGAAACAGCCCGGAAGGCCCCAAGCGTGCTGAAAGTGACCACGCCGGAATTCAAGGTGACCATACCTAAAGATAAACCCGAACCGGAGCCTGTAAAGAAAGAACCGGTAGTAATAAAAAAGCCTGTGCCCAAACCCGAACACCCAAAAGATACCGTAGTACATACTCCACCACCACCTCCGGCACCCAAACCGGAGCCAAAAAAACAATCGAACATTGTGGTGAACGAGATAGTGGAAAGGCCTAAGGATAAACTAGCTGTAGTTTCGCCCACCAGGCAAAGAATATTGCCCGTAGCCTATTTCTCCCGTTCATTTGCCGTGCTGAAAGTGCCGGAGGTAACATTACCTGTTATTGAGTTTGAACCGGAAAAACCCAAAGAGCCGGTATACAAACCTATGCCTACAGCCAACGCAAACAAAACGACTGCAACAACACCGACAAAACCCTCTTTTAAATCGGCAGAGTATACTGTATCAAGAGAAGAAGCAAAAGAGTCTACCCTGGAAATATTCTTTTGGGATGGCAGAGGTAAATATTACGAAACCGCTCCTGAAGTGGTTTTGCGTGATATGAAAACCAATGCCATCATACACAAATTTCAACGTACGGTGGATGTATATGGCAACCCTCAACCACAAAAAGGCGTACCAGTGGGTACTTACAACCTGACTGTAACAGGGAAAGATGGATTTGTGGTGTCTAATATCGAGGTTCGTGCCAATGAGAAAAACAAATACAAGATCATTGTTCCTGATGGTTCATTAGGTTTTACCTACAATGCCAACCCCAGCAGGCCTGTAACCGAGTTTGCTGCTAAAGTCAACATTGCATTAAGGAGAGGACTGGAGAACAGGCAATTGTGTACAGAGCTTGTACCTTATCCACCGGATAACTACCACGTTATTGTGAATACCAATCCGATCAAACATTTTAACGTTGATCTGGATTTTGGCGTTACTGTTTACCTGAGCCTGGAAGAACCCGGACAGATAAGGGTACTGAACCCCAAAGCTTATAAAGTAGAATTTCAATACCAGCATGGAGACAGGTACGAATCATTTACGCCAATAGAAGTTAAAGGTACAGCCTACCAGCAGGAATTCCTGATACAGCCAGGCAGATATAAAATAGCCTATATCGCTGACCCGCTGGTGCCTAATCCTAAACCCAAGATCAAGGATTTTATTATCAAGAGCAATACGATAACAGAAATAACCCTGGACTAATACCATGCAGATGGCCCACCTTAATTTCAAAAAGATAACTCCGGCAGATAAAGAGTACGCTGATGTTTTTGAACTAAGGGAAGAGATATTGCGCAAGCCGATAGGCTTATCGCTGCATGATGAGGATCTGAGCGATGAGGTGAATGACCATATACTTATTGCAGAGGATAATGACGAAATAATAGCCTGCCTGATACTGAGCCCCAGGCCGGGAAACACAGTGCAACTGAGACAGATGGCCGTTGCCGTAAAACACCAGGGGAGAAGCATTGGCAAACAATTAGTAAACTATGCCGAACAATTTGCCCGGGAGCATGGTTATGAGCGTATCATGCTGCACGCCCGAATGGTAGCCAAAGGGTTTTATGAACGGCTGGGCTACCTGCAGACAGGCGATGAGTTTACAGAAGTAGGCATACCACATATCCAAATGGAAAAACGAACAGGTTGAAACACTGTCACAAAAAGAAGAGTACAATAACCATCAAACATTACACCAACAGCAGCGAGCTGCCTGTTGAGTGGAATGACTTTATCCCTGAGGGACATTTTCTGCAAAGCAAACAACTGGGTATTACCGAATCTGCCAACCTGCCGGACCTGTCATATTGCTACGTCCAGGTATTCAACAATAACGAGCCGGTGCTTGCAGCAGGGTTTCAACTTCTGAGTCTGAAGAGTAAGCATGTCAATCCCGCGATGATAGAGCTCGTGCAGCAAATGCTTTGGCGTGCGTTCACCATTATTGCTCATCCCAAATTGCTGGTGGGTGGCCACTTGTTTCGCCATGATGTGACATCTGTATATTGCGGAGCAGAGATACCTGTGTATGATACTTACCTGTATTACAAGCAGGCCATTGATCATGTAATGGATTTGAGCTGTGCGTCGGCAGTAGTAATAAAAGATATGCCTGAAAAACTGGCCAAGTATTTTCAGAACTACGAACCACAGTATATCATGCTGCGCAACGACATCTCGATGGAAATGAATATTCCGGCTGAGTGGAATGATATACATGATTATGAAAAAGCACTGAAGCATAAATACGCGCAACGTTTCAGAAAGATACAGCAACCGTTCGCATCCCTGGATATTAAGGAATTATCCTCAGCTGAAGTTGAAGAAAATAAACATGAGTTATTTGCGCTGTATCAACAAGTGACTGATCACCAACAGGTACGTATAGGTTTGCTGAGTTCTGATTTTTTGCCTGTGTTGAAAAGACATAATGAGGAACGCCTGAAAGTATGGACAGGTTATGAGCATGGCAACCTGCTAGGATTTTTCTCTGCCTGGGTACACAACGGGGCATTTGATATGTTCTATATTGGATTTGACTATGAGAAGAACAAAGAGTTGAACCTCTATTTCAACATACTGTACTTTGCCATAGAGCAAGCCATACTAATGAAGAAAAACAAACTGATACTGGGACGTACCGCACTGGACGCGAAAGCGCGTTTGGGGTGCACACCCAGGTACCTGTCCACATTTGTATATATCAAAAACCGTTTTGTTCGCCAACGTGTGATGCAGGCGCAAAAAAACATTGACGAAAGTGAAGGAGCCTGGGAATCGAGGCATCCTTTCAAGAACCAACAACCTTAGTGTGCTGCCAGCCAATTCTCTCCAACACCTGCCTCGGCCATTACCGGCACATCCCCAGGCAATGGCATAGCTGATTCCATACCTTCTACCACAAGTTTTTTCAGTTCATCTACTTCCTTCTCCGGCACATCAAATACCAATTCATCGTGTACCTGCAATATCATCTTAGACTGAAGTCCTGAAGTATCCAGCGCCTTTTTCACTTTTATCATGGCCAGCTTTATCATATCTGCTGCTGTACCTTGTATGGGGCTATTGATGGCGTTACGCTCAGCAAAACCACGCACTGTCTGGTTGGCAGAGTTAATATCTGCCAGGTAGCGCTTTCGACCCATAAGTGTTTGTACATAACCAGTCTCTCGGGCAAAGTTGATGGTATCATCCATGTATTGTTTGATACCCGGGTATTGTATGAAATAGTTGTCAATGATCTCCTTGGCTTCTGTACGGCCAATACCTAATGAACCCGCCAATCCGAATGCCGTTTGCCCGTAAATGATACCAAAGTTTACAGCCTTGGCAGCCCGGCGCATGTCTTTGGTCACATCATCTATCGACACACCATATACCTTTGCTGCAGTTGCCGTGTGTATATCTACATTGTCTTTAAACGCCTGTATCATAGCCTCATCTTTGCTGATGGCTGCCACGATGCGTAACTCTATCTGCGAATAGTCGGCCGATAACAACAACCAGCCCTTTTCTCTTGGTATGAATGCTTTTCTTATTTCACGGCCACGGTCTGTACGAATAGGAATGTTCTGCAGATTGGGATTGATACTGCTCAGCCTGCCGGTTACCGCCACCGATTGATTGAAATTTGTATGCACCCTACCGGTGCGTGGATTGATCATGGTGGGCAGTGCATCTACATAAGTACTCTTAAGTTTACTCAGCTCGCGGAATACAAGTATATCATCTACTATCTTATGTTTATCCCGCAGCTTTTGCAGGACATCTTCACCTGTTGCATACTGGCCTGTTTTGGTTTTTTTCGCCTTATCGTCCAGTTTCATTTTGTCAAAGAGGACCTCGCCCAGTTGTTTAGGTGATGCCAGGTTGAAAGCTATACCCGCCTGTTGATATACACTCTCTTCGGCAGCTTTAATATCCTTCTCCAGCTCTTTGGAGTATTGCTTCAGGAAGTCAGTATCTATCCCAACTCCTTCATACTCCATATCCAGCAGCACAGGCACCAGTGCGTTCTCTACATCTGTAAAAACGGTGCGTACTTCTTTTTCATCTAAAAGCGGGTCGAGCGCTTTTTTCAATTGCAATGTGATATCCGCATCTTCTGCTGCATATTCCTTTACCTCTTCTATCGGCGCGTCTTTCATACTGCCTTGTCCTTTGCCCTTCTTGCCTATCAGTGTTTCAATAGACACCGGCTCGTAACCAAGGTATTTCTCGCTCATCATGTCCATGTTGTGCTTGCCCTCAGGCTCTATTACGTAGTGCGCCAGCATGGTGTCGTATATCTTTCCTTTCAGCGCAAAACCATACCATTTAAGTATGGTCAGGTCGTACTTGATATTCTGTCCTATCCATAGCATATCCTCTTTATCAAATACAGGTTGAAAAATTTTCATAAAGGCAACAGCAGCCTCTCTATCGTGTGGCACCGATACATAATATGCATTACCTTTCTCCCAGCAGAAACTCATGCCCAATATATCCGCGAGGTTGGCGTCAATGCCTGTGGTCTCTGTATCAAATGCTACTTCCTTTTGTTGCAGGATATTTTGTACCAGCTCCTTTGCACCTGCCTCATCAGTCACCAGTTTATAGTTATGTTCTGTATTGGCAATAGTTTTTAATTCGAGAGTTGCCTCTGGCTCCGGCGCTTCTTCAGTTATGGTCTCTTTAGGTGCAGGGCGTTGTGCCTGTGGAATAGGATTGCCGAACAGGTCGAGCGGGGCATTGGCATTTACCTCAACAACCGCGGTTTGTACAGCATCTTCTCCCAATATGCGTTTTGCCAGTGTCCTGAATTCCAGTTCCGCAAATACTTCCTTTAGGGCTTCTGTATCAGGTGGGTCCAGGTGAAAATCTTCTTCGTGGAATTTGCATGGCGTTTCGGTAATGATAGTCGCCAACTTTTTAGACATGATGGCATTCTCCCTGCCGGCAGCTATCTTTTCACCCATCTTACCTTTTATCTTATCTGCATTGTCCAGTATATTCTCCAGTGTATCATATTCTGCCAGCAGTTTGGCAGCTGTCTTTTCACCAACACCTGCAATACCAGGAATATTATCTACCGCATCGCCCATAAGGCCCAGCATATCTATCACCTGGTCTACTCTCTTAATGTTCCACTTCTCGCACACTTCTTTAGGCCCCAGTATTTCCACACCATTACCCTGGTACCCGGGCTTGTATATAAATATGTTGTCACGGACCAGCTGGCCATAATCTTTATCGGGTGTTACCATATATACCTGGTAACCCATATCAGCAGCTTCGTATGCCAGTCCACCTATCACATCATCAGCTTCGAAGCCATCACATTCCATAACCGGTATGTTAAAACCTTTGATGATACGTTTAATATCCGGTATAGCTGCTACGAGGTCTTCTGGTGCCTCCTGGCGGTTTGCTTTGTAATCAGCAAAATCAGTATGTCTTTCAGTAGGTGCTGACGTATCAAATACTACTGCCAGGTGTGTAGGGTTCTCTTTTCTTATCAGTTCATACAGTGTATTGGTAAAGCCAAACTGGGCGTTGGTGTTTTTACCGGTGCTCGTAATACGAGGACTACGTATCAAAGCATAATATGCACGGAATATCAATGCGAAGGCATCCAGTAAAAAGAGTCTTTTATCTTCCATGGGGTAAATTTACAGTATGCAGGCGACAATTGGCAGCAAGTTACATCATCCGGCACCTTACATAAATCCTGTTGTAAAAAATATATCTATATACTGTAACTTTTCCTAATCAACCACGATTTAGTAATTGAATGGAGCTTAATGACTATAACACTTGCGTAAGGGAGTGGTCCGACGCGGTTTTTCGGTTTGCCTGCAAATGCACCGGCAACCAGGAGGACGCCAGGGATATAGTTCAGAACAGCTTCTCAATACTGTGGCAAAAAAGAGAAGATGTGGAGCCGGCAAAAGCCAAATCTTTTCTGTTCCAGGTGGCCTATAGGCAGTCGATCGACCTGTACCGCAAACAGAACAGGATAAGCTACAAAGAAGAGGTACAGGATGCTAGGGTGGTGACGACCACTAATACCGACCTGAAGAAAGTGTTAGACAGGGCCCTGTCTAAACTGGACGACCAGGCGAGGGCACTGGTGCTACTGAAGGATTATGAAGGGTATACCTATAATGAAATAGCGCAAATAACCGGGCTGTCCGACTCGCAGGTAAAAGTGTACCTGCACCGTGCACGGAAAACATTGAAGGACTACCTTGTAAGCGTTGAACATATAATATAAAAAACAGAAGCTATGGTGAACATGACGAACTACGAGGAGTATATGCTGCTGTATGCAGACGGGGAGCTGAACCATGAAGACGAGCAGGCATTACTCGCCTTTGTAGCACAGCACCCTGAACTGCAGGCTGAACTGAAAGCCTATGCTGCTACAAGGCTGCAACCGGACACTACGATAGTGTTTGAAGGCAAAGAAGACCTGATGAAAGATGAGCCCCGTAAGGGTGCCATTTGGCTAAATGGCTGGAAAACCTATGCAGCCGCCGCAAGCGTAATACTATTCATAGCATTGTTTGCCATAAACCATAGTGGTGAAAAGCAGACAACTGAGCAACCTGTGACTATACAGGAACTAACGCCACCTAAAACCACAGCAGATACACCACCAGAAAAAGCTATAGCACAACAGGAAACAACCGTTGAGGAGCATACACTACCTGCAAAGGAAGTCCATTCAACTAAACCTGTAGACGCTGTTGCCGTGGAAACAAAACAAAAAACACAAGCACAGGCACCTGTGGAAACTGAGCCGGTACAACAACAGCCCCGCGCCAAACCTGAAGAAAAAGTAGCTGTAGAACGAGTACAACCGGCAGTGGAGACAGAAAAAAAACAACCTGAAACTGTTATTGTAAAAACAGAAGCGCGAGGACAGGATGAGCATATTAAAGAAGAACCTGCGGAAGAGATCATAGCTGTATCTGAACCCAAGAAGAAAAACCGGTTTATCGCTTCGGTATTGGGTAGTAAACCCCAGATATTTAACGAAATCGAAACCGTAGTGAATGACAAAGTAGTAATAGCAAAAAACGTAAAAGATCAATTGAAAGACACGGATGTAACATTCAGAATCGGGAAAAAAGAACTGTTCACCGTAAGACTTTAAACTTTTAAAACAATATATCATGTATATAAAAAAAATAGGCCTGTTGTTTGCCTTAAGCCTGTTACTCAACAATGCAGCAAAGGCACAGGAAGAGGAGAAAACAGATGGTAAAGTGGGCAAGAGCATTTCCATCAGCCAGGATGGTATAAGCTTTGATAAGGGGAATCAGAAAGACAAACCATTCTACATCGACTTTTTTGTACTGGATATAGGCTTGAACTCTATACAGGATAAATCAAACTATACAAGCACTGCTGCACAAACACTGTTGCAAGTACCGGATGATTATCAGAATGAAAACCTCTTCAGTCTGCGCAGCGGTAAATCATGGAATGTAAATATCTGGCCGGTATTACCCTCTTGGCGATTAGTGAACGGTGACGGCCAGAAAATATTCATCGGGTCGGGTGTCGGATTACAGATGTACAACTTCCGGTTTAACAAACCGGTTACGTATGCCAATAATGTCAACCCCGTTGTTTTCCTGGATAGTACTCATACTTTTAAGAAGAATAAACTGGCAGTAACATACCTGAGCATACCACTAATGCTGACCTTTAAAACCAAAGCGGCTAAAAAAGCCTGGATAGTTTATGGATTTGGTATTACCGGGGGATATCGTATCACGTCTCACATGAAACAGATATCAAAGGAAGATGGCAAGCAAAAAGATCATGATAAGTTCAACCTTAATGATTTTAATAGTTGTGCCACCGCTGAAATAGGGTTGGATGGTTACTTCAGGCTATATGCCAGCTACCAGATAACTGCGCTGCATGATAATGGGTTGGACCAGCACCCGCTTAGCATAGGCCTAAGGATAGGAGGTATCTAACATACCTACTATTTTACATTATTAACTTTAACGCCACCTTTTGCATAGGTGGCGTTAGTATTTTATGCATCTGCTGGTTTATTCTTGTCGCGCACACCAACCAGCAAGGGATGTGCTTGCCTGTATGTGCTCATAAGGTCATCAAACAGGCTGTTGATCTCGCTTTCGCCCGTATTTGCCCGGCCCAACTCTTCAATCCTGGCCAGTTGGCCGTGCATATCTCTCACTTTGACAATACCGGCACTTGATTTGAGCGCATGTGCCTGTTTATAAATAGCATCCATATCACCTGTTTCCTTAATAAGTTTTTCCAGGTTGGCTAAACCTTCGCCCACTGTATCCAGGAAAATGGTCAGTAATTCAAATTTATATTTCGAATCTCCTCCGGACAACTCCTCCAGAAAATCAAAATCAACTAATTGCTCCTCCATATATTACAAATAATATCTACCAAATATGTATGTGTATTTAAACAAAAATAAGAAAGTTGGCATGGTATTTTCTGTTTATCAAGTAATTATTAATTATCAGCATTAAGCGGGAAAATTGCATCTTTTTATTGTTGATAATCAATCAATTACTTATTTTAATTAATTTATTTCCATTAAATAAGTTTCAATTTTATCAAATAGGATTACTATTTGTTACTTTTGCTATGGAATAAGGGTGAAACAAAAAGGATTTAAAGTGCATACGATGTTGGATATATGAATTTGTTACAACATTATATGTTTTGAGATTAAACAAAATATATGCAATATAAAATACGCATTTTGCCCCGCTGGTTTATTTTCCTGTTAGATCTTGCGTGCATCCAGCTTTGTATTTTCTTTTCTTTTATTCTACGTTTCAATTTTAACCTTGAGGAAGTTGCCAAGTATAATATCTCCTTTATACTGATTGCATCTTTGTTGCTGAATGGCATTTTGTTCTACTTGCTTAAGAGCTATGCGGGCATTATCAGGTATACCAATATTGAAGATACATTTCGGCTGCTGATAGTCAACTCAATAGCAGCAATATTCTATTTCTCTATCAACTTTGGTGTTAACTTTTTCGCCTCAGAAGTGAACCTTTTCCCCACTTCAGTTGTCGTTATCAACTTCTTCATTACCAACTTCGTACTGATTACCTACCGCTTGCTGGTGCGCTATACGTTTAACTACTACAAAGCCACACAGAACGAGACTGTAAAGATCAAAGCTGCTGTTTTTGATACCGGAGAATATGGACTGCAGACTAAAAAAGTGATCAATAATTTTCCCAGCAGTAACATACAGATAGTAGCTTTTATAGATGACGTGCTGAGCAAGAGCGGCAAGCTGATGGAGAACATCCCTATTTACAATACGGATGATGCCAGCTTCCAGAAGCTGAAAGAAGACGGAGTAGAGCTACTCATTATTGCCAATAAAAAGCTTTCGAAAGAGCAACTGGTGCATCTGGTAGATACCAGCCTGAAATATGGCATGAAGGTGCAGCAGGTGCCACCGATACGTGAATGGCTGAACGGACAGCTGGGCGCACAGCAATTAAAAGATATCAAGATCGAGGACCTGCTGGAACGTGAGGTGATCAAGATCCATAACGATAAGATACATTTTGAATTGAAGGGCAAGCGTATACTTGTAACAGGAGCAGCGGGCTCAATAGGAAGTGAGCTGGTACGCCAGTTGATAAAATACAAGCCTTCAATCATCATCTTGTGTGATAAAGCTGAAACTCCGATGCACGACCTGCACCTGGAGATTATGGAGAACTATAAACACGCCACGGTAAAAACTTACCTGGGAGATATCACAGACAGGGTGCGTATGGAACACCTGTTTGAAATATTCAACCCCGAAGTGGTATTCCATGCAGCAGCATATAAACATGTACCCCTGATGGAAGATAACCCATCTGTAGCTGTACTGAATAATGTGATGGGCACCAAGAACCTGGCTGAGCTTTCTGTTGCCAATGGTGTAGAGAAATTCGTGATGGTTTCGACAGACAAAGCTGTTAACCCGACCAACATCATGGGTGCTACCAAGCGCATAGCCGAGATATTTACCCAGAGCTACTATAAAGATCTGATAAAAGGTAATGAAACCGGTGAAAAAGTAAGTGTCACCAAGTTCGTCACCACCCGTTTCGGTAATGTACTTGGATCCAATGGTTCCGTTATTCCACGCTTCAAAAAGCAATTGGATAAAGGCGGACCGATAACAGTTACGCACCCTGAAATAACACGTTATTTCATGACCATACCTGAGGCATGCCAGCTGGTAATTGAAGCAGGTGTAATGGGACAGGGTAGCGAAATATTCGTATTTGATATGGGCAAGCCCGTGAAGATAGTTGACCTTGCCAGAAGGATCATTAAACTGGCGGGTAAAGAGCCGGATGTAGACATCAAGATAGAGTACACCGGACTGAGGCCGGGCGAAAAACTGTACGAAGAATTATTGAGCGACTCAGAAAATGTGATGCCTACGTATCACGACAAAATAATGATAGCCAAAGTAGCGGAATATGATTTTGAAGTGGTACGAGAGAAAGTAGAGAAGTTGTTGGCCAGTGCGAAACAGCACTATACGCTGGAAACAGTGGGACTGATAAAAGATCTTGTACCGGAATACACCAGCAACAATTCATCTTACCAAAACAGTGATCAGTTGGATAAGAAACTAAACCAATAGAAAGGTTCAGAAAAGATATACGATAGCCGCACTTAATGTGTGGCTATTTTTTTTATGGTTAATGCTATGATGCGGAAATAGTTGAACACATTGGGGGAAGTAATGAATACCTGGTTGAGTTTGATCTTTTCAGGCATAATATATTCAATATAATATTGCTCTGGCTGTGGCTGTGTTGCAAGTAGTTCATTCTCGTTAAAAAAACTGATAGAGGCCATATCAGTAATGCCGGGTTTTACATTCAGTATCAGCCTTTGCTCAGGCGTGTACAAATCCACATACTTCTTCACCTCCGGGCGTGGGCCAACAATGCTCATATCGCCGATCAATACATTAAAAAGCTGTGGAAGTTCATCTAACTTATAACGTCGTAGAAAGGAGCCGAATCCGGTAATGCGCGCATCGGTTGTGCCGTATGTAAGTAGGTCTGTTTTGTCAGAGCCTGCATTCATAGTCCTGAATTTGAATAGGAAAAACTCCTTGCCTCCCTTACCTACACGCTTTTGCTTGTAAAAAATATTGCCTGTCGTATCCATTTTGATACGCATAGAGATATACAACAGGAGCGGACTTAATACTACTATCCCGGTAAGGGAGAACAAAATATCCAGGAGCCTTTTCATGAAACCACCTCAATGTACGCTTTTTCCACCTGCTCTTCAACATAGGCACAATCCTCATCAGTAAGCTGTACATAGATAGGTAAAGATATCTCACAGGCATAATTCCTGTAGGTATTCGGGTAGTCTTCTACTTTGTAGCTACGTTCGCTAAACACGGTAAGTGTAGGCAGAGGCAGGAAATGTACATTCACACTCACACCTGAATCCATTATCTTTTGAATGATATCATCCCTTTGCTCCTCGGTAATGTCCTTTATGCGTAGCTGGTACAGGTAATGTGAAGACTTACGGGTTTCCTCATGCCCCGGAGGGATGATGGCCCAGTCTTTATCCTTAAAAAATGCAGTATAATGGTCATACACTCTACGGCGTTCGGGCAACATAAAGTCATTGTACTTACGCAGTTGTGTCAGCCCTATTGATGCGCAAACATCTGTCAGGTTGGCTTTGAGCCCGTCTGTCACTATATCATACCGCCAGCTGCCGATGCGTTTCTTGGCAAATGCATCCCTGTCCTGGCCATTCATAGATATCAGTTTCATCCACCTGTATACCTCCTCGTTGTTAAATGGTTCGGGCAAGCTCAGACAAATGATACCTCCCTCTGCAGTAGTGATATTCTTTACACTATGCATAGAGATGATGGAAATATCTGCAAACTGTACCGCAGGGCGATTATCATATATCGCGCCGATGGAGTGTGCAGCGTCTGCAATAACCGCAGGCCTTCCAAAGGCTTCCTGTATATCAGAACCCGGCTGGAAATTATTCCGCACATCGTCTGCTTCTACCAGTTCGTTTATAACTTCATAGTCGCAAGGCCAACCACCAATATCCACACACATAATAGCTTTGGTACGTGGTGTGATGGCCTGTTTTATCTTTTCCGGGTCAATGTTAAAATCGTCCTGTACATCTACCATAACAGGTGTTGCACCCGTGTGTAAAACGCTCAATGCGGTTGCTGCATAGGTATAAGCAGGTACGATGACCTCATCGCCGGGGCCAATGCCCAGCCATTTGAATACAATTGCTGCCCCTGACGACCATGAGTTAACACAAATTGTTTTTTCTAAGCCAAACAGCCGGGCAGACAGATCTTCCAGTTCACGCACTCTCGGGCCGGTGGTTAACCAACCGGATCTCAGAGTTTCAGTAACAGCCGCTACAATATCATCGTCTATATACGGCGGCGCAAAATCAATTTTCCGCATCTTAATCTTTTAGGGCGTATACGTGCTCTATTATTTCTACAACTTTTGTTCCTTCCATTGCATTAGTGGTAATACCAGAGCTACCTTTCAATACATCTACCACGTTCTGTATCACATAGTAATGGTTTGCTTTGGCTCCTGTATACCCGTTTACCTGCAAGTTGTGCGAAGATATGTTTTCCTTTAATTCATAGTCTTTTATATGGCAATATTCTATTTTATCCATATACTGACCACCTATCTTTACTGTTCCTTTCTCAGCCACAACCACGAGGGTACTTTCCATATTCCTGTCCCAAACAGAGGTAGAATAGCTCAGGGAGCCCATGCCGCCACCGTTGAACCTAAAACTGATATCCGCACTGTCCTCAAAATCTATCATTTCCTTATGATTGTTGTTGGCGAAACGCGCGGTAATATCCTGCACATCGCCGAACACCCAATATAATAAATCTACATAATGGCTGAACTGGGTAAATAGCGTGCCACCGTCCAGATATTTGGTACCGTGCCATGTCTTACCCGTGTAGTAGCGTTCATCCCTGTTCCAGTAACAATGCACATTTACCATGTATATATCACCCAGAATGCCTTGCGTCACTAATTCTTTCAACCACCGCATAGGGGCTGAATAACGGTTCTGCATTACACAGAATACCTGCCTGTCATGAGTAGCTGCACATTCCAGTATGCTGTTACAATCTGCTGTGGTCAATGCCATTGGTTTTTCTATAACCACATGGCAGCCTGCTTTGATACAGGCAAGTGCCTGTGCGGCATGCAGTGCGTTGGGTGTTGCTATATTCACCACATCGGCCTGGGTGTCCGAAGCAAGGAATGCCTCCAATGAGCTGAAAAAAGGCACCTGATAGTCCTTTTCCACCCTGTTCTGCAAAGCAGGTGCTGCATCAATAACAGCAACGAGCTCACAACCATCATTGGCCATAATCATATCAGCATGGCGAGTACCGATGTGCCCGCAGCCAAGAACAGCGAAACGGATCTTTGCGCTACTCATCAACTAATTCTATCATTTATTCGTACTACCATCTATTTCCGGGCTATCGTAAAAGCTACATATTTTGTCGCAGGGGATAATATATCCAGCAGGTACCTGTTTAAAAAATACGCTGTTGTGTTATACACCCTACGAGAAAAAAAGGTTGGTAAAATACCAAATGTTTTGGTTTGTACAAGGCTGAAGGCGTTGAATAATTCTTTGAGTTCGCTGTAAGAAATGTAACGCCAGCCTGAAGCGCGCTTACCCACGCCACGAACCGACCGTGTAAGCCATCCTCCCATCATATTCTCTGCCGAGAGGAAATAACCGCCCGGCTTCAGCATATTCAGGATATTATTAACTGCCTGTCGTTGAACCTCAAAACTTCTTGAGCCTGCATTATCCCGCTGTGCCTTCACTCCACCTATTACAGATTTTGCTATGATGATATCGTATTGCTCATCAGGCCACTTGTCGTTTACTATGTCAAGTTTCCTGTACTCAATTTTATTGGAGACATTATACCGGGCATGTAGTTGGCCTGCTGTTGATGTTATATCATCAATATCGGTGCAGGTAACATGATACCCCATCAATGCCAACCATAGCGATAACCCACCATTGCGCTCGCCTATGGCCAATACTTTGCTATCACGGGGAAGTTGTTCCAGTACAGGTTGCCAATAAGCCATTAGTTGAGACCAGTTAAGTATGTCCCATTCTATTATATCCTGTACGGGGAGATTATTCGTTGATGAATCTTTCAATACTGAGCAGTGTTTTTACAATACGCTCTGCTGTCTTTCCATCCCACAGGTCGGGGATAGCACCTTCTTTCCAGTTGCCTGAAAAAATGCGTGCCAATGCACTTTCCAGTTTATCCGGGTCGTTACCTACCAGCTCGTTGGTACCGATGCTTACCGTTTCGGGACGTTCGGTATTCTCGCGTAGTGTTACACAGGGCACACCCATAACGGTGGTCTCCTCCTGTATACCACCCGAATCTGTTATTACTGCTTTGCAACGGCTGACCAGGTAGATAAAGGATAAATAGCCCTGCGGCTCGATAACTATCAGGTTTTCATGAGAGAAACCTGTTTCGTCGAGTGTCTTTTTCGTGCGTGGATGTACGGGAAAAATAATATTATGTCCTTTGCTGTTTTGCACAATGCGGTCAAGTAAAGACTTTAATTGTTCCGGGTCGTCAGCATTATGCGGCCTGTGTAGTGTGAGAATGATACATTTATCAAGATGGAGCGACAGCTCTTGTACAATAGATGGCTCTGTAAGCCTGTTCCTGTTAGCATACAGGCTGTCTATCATTATATTACCCACATAATAAACACTACCAGCCTGCACACCACTGCGCATCAGGTTTTCGTTGGCCGTTTCTGTAGGCGTGAAATAATAATCACAGATGCTATCCGTCACCAGCCTGTTTATCTCCTCTGGCATGGTCATATCGAAAGAACGGATACCTGCTTCAATATGCGCCACCTTTATATTCAGTTTTTTAGCAACGATGCTGCATGCCAGTGTAGAATTCACATCGCCTACCACTACCACTACATCACAAGTATTATTCAGCAACTCCTGCTCAAACCCTATCATGATATTGGCCGTTTGCACCGCCTGCGAACCTGAGCCGGCTTCCAGGTTTACATGTGGTAGAGGTATACCGAGTTCATCAAAAAAGACACGGCTTAACCTATCATCATAATGTTGCCCCGTATGCACCAGCCTGTAACTGATGTTCACCCCGAGTTCGCGCACTCTTTCCAGTTCACTTATCAGCGGTGCTATTTTCAGAAAGTTGGGCCTGGCCCCTGCAACTATGGTTAACTTCATTTGTTGGTCCTGAGTAGAAATTGATTCAGGTGCTCTATCTGTATCTCACGATTGAATACATTACGGGCAGCCTTTACACAATTAGCTTTTATCTTTTGTATCTCCGCATCATCTGTTTCTGCCACCTCTTTTATTTTTACGGATATCTGTTTATAATCTGACGGCTGACAAGTCCAGCCTGCACCATATTCATTGATTATCTGTTCACCTTCTCCACCGCCTGAAAATATGATCGGTAGTCCCGCAGCCATTGCCTCATATATCTTAGAGGGTATAGCACCATAGATAGGTGTTACCAGCGGTATTATAGTTACATCATACTTCATCAGTGTTTCAGGTATCATATCCCTGTGTACTGATGGGTATATATATATACCGCGGTTGGGTTGCTTTTTCACCAGTTCTGTAATCTCTGTTTTTTCTGACCCATCGCCATATATATGCAACTCTGCACCTAAAGCTCCGAAGTCTATCTGCCTGCAAAGTTCAGCCACCCCCTGCGCTATACCCAAAAGGCCGGCATACACTATGCGTAGTTTGCCTCTGCTTTCCTGTGGTACTACTTTATCTCTAATTTTTTCAAAGCGGTTAAAATCCACTCCATTACGAAACAGAAGTGTCCTTTTACTATCTGTTTTTTCCAGTCGTTCTGTTATCTCAGCAGACTGCCCCATACATGCATATGAGCGGCGATACAGGTAACGCTCCAGTTTCTCCAATCTCTTATAAATATAACCTTCAGAAATAGCGCCTAACCTGAGCGCGGACAAAGGCCATATGTCTGATACGTTCATGATATGTTTGGCTCCTGAAAGGCGGGCCAAAGCAAGTCCTGTCAACCCCAGGGTAAGTGGCGGTGACTCGGTAATAATATATACCGGCCTGAACCTTCTTATTTTGAACAACGCAAACATTGATGTGCAACCAAAGGACAACATGCTGATGATACGGGGTACAGACCTTTTGGAATGAGAAGCATAAAGCGTATATCTGCGCACATTGATACCATCCATATCATCCTGCATAGAGAAACGCCCGCGGTACCTATCGAACACCCTGCCGGTAGGGTAATTGGGCATAGCTGTAATGACACGTATATCCCAACCGCGTTTCTGAAGTCCTAAAACGGTTTCGTAGAGCCTGGATTGAGGAGCACCCATTTCGGGCGGAAAGTATTTTGTCAGTAGTACGAGCTTCTTCTCCAATATCAGTTCAATTCCGAATAAAAATGTTTCAACTTTCCGGATAAGGGTCGGTCTATTTTTGAAACACGGTTTATTATAATGTTTAAATCCGGCTCAAGATATAAGGTTATCTTCTCTTTTACTAAATCGACCTCGTTTTTTGCAAGATCCCTGTCTGCAACTATGTCAAAGACGAACTCGTTTAGCTTAGTCTGGCGAATGATGAACTCCTTCAACACACCACTTGCTTCCAGCACACTGCGGGATATATAATAGAATGTAAGACCCGCCGCTTTTTTGCCGGAGGGCAGGACGATGGTATCATTCAGCCTACCCGACAGCTGCTCCAGGCTTCTGTATATGCCCGCCCTTTCATTGCTGATGATACCTACATCACTTGTTTCATAACGTATCATCGGCATGGCCATATTATACAACGAGGTTGATATGATACGGTTGTCCTCCAATGTTTCTGTAAGCAAAGTTTCTTCCGTCAGTCTCCATTTCCCATCGGGAGCATCAAAGGCTGTAATACAGGTTTCAGAAATACCATACTCGCGAATATTCGGCACACCAAATGCCTGTTCAAGTATTGTATGGTCTTCAGGCGTGCAGGTCTCTGACGTGCTGATACATATTTTGAGTGTAGGTGTAATTTCTTTCAGGGTCAATCCTTTACTCAGCAAATGACGAGCGAACGTAACCAGTGAATTGGTATAGCCATAAATATAGTCGAAGGCGTTATGTTGAAAACGTTTTATGAATCCGTCCAGTGCCTTATCTGACAAATCGAACACACTGAAACGCTGACGGTTCATGAACCCATCCTTGAATACTTCTTTTTTATTGGCCAGCAGTTCTTTGGGTATACCATAAAAGCGTGCCTGTTTTGATGACAGATCAATACCATACCAGCTATACCTATCGGCAATTACCGCCCATGTCATGGCATGGGCCATTTTATCTTTCGCATAAAAGAACGGGGTGCCTGAAGAACCCGATGTACTGCCCGTATGACAATCAGATAGTTTTATACCACTTGATAGCATTTGCTGCAAAGGCAGCTGCAGGTCTTTTTTTGTGACTACTGGCAAGTCTTCCCACCTATCAGGGAATATGTTTCCGACCAGTTGTTTGTATAAAGCGTTATTGTCAAAATGTAACTTAGCTATCTGCCATGCCTTTTCTGTCTGCCAATGAATGAACTCATCTTTACTCATTGATTGCAAACGTATAAGGTCAGCTTTCGCTTTGCCTATCGGGTAGCCCTTTAGTTGTAATATTTTTTCAAAAAGACTCAATTGTCTATTATACAGAAGCGAAAAGTTGCTCCCACTTATTCTTTAAAATATCCCAGTCAAATTGTACAGCGTACTTTCTGCCATTCATGCTCAACCTGTTTGCTATTTTGGCATCGTGCATAAGCAGGGTCATTGCATTGCAAAGTGCTTCGGGATTATCCCGGGGTATCAGCATTCCTGTTGCTGTATGCGTCAGCATATATGGTATACCCCCGACATTGGTTGATATAATGGGCAAGCCAAGTGCCATAGCTTCTATTATACTTACAGGTTGGTTATCAAAGTTGCTGGTATTGATAAACATATTACAGTCCTGCGCCAGTTGTATCCATTCCTCTTTAGACAGTTTCCCAGTGAACTGAACCTTGCCTTCTAATTTGTAATCTTTGACCAACTGTTTACACAGGATCATACTGCCATCCACGTCCGGGCCAACCATGGTTAGCTTTGCATTCGGGAATTCTTTTACAAACATTTCAAAAGCAAGGATAGCCATTTCAGGATTGTATGTTGTATGAAACGCTCTCACCCAAAGAATGTACGGTTGTATCCGGCTTCTTTCTTTATAAGGATATTTTTCAAACGTAATTGCGTTACCGATCGTAACACCTTTATATCCTGCATTTACTAAGTGATCCTGCAGGTAAGCAGAAACAGTAACATTGGTGAATGCTCGTCCAAAAAGCTGCCTGCATTTTCTCGGAGAGTTCTTGAAACGCTCAGGTAAATTGCCACCATGCAGTATGGGGATATACTTTACACCTAACATCTTACACAACCTGCCACAAGCCCATGCGAAATTAAACGCCGCTGTACTATATGTATCTATCAACACTACATCAACCTTGCCGCGATACTTCCATATAGCCGATAACATATCCAGCATACGTGAGCGTTGTTTAAGCTTCGAGGAACTATAATAAAGTGTATGGCCTTCTTCCTCTAATAGTTTGCCGAGCGTATCAATACTTGTAGGTGTTCTGCCATGTACAGCCAATTTATTACCAATGTATAATATGCTCAGCTTATTACTCACACCGTTTTTTTGTAGTGACATAAACAGGTACGGCAGCGAGCACATAGCAAACTATAGTTGTATTGGTACGCATGGCCGAGTGAGAAGCAGAAAGTATCGCAAGGCAAAACAAGGCCGCACTTACTCCCATCCACAAACGGTATTTCTGTTTGCTTATCCAGTATACAGGGAATAGCAACAGTACCAACGACGCCAGCAGCCCCCCGATACCATGCTCACTTATAAGCCTTGTAAATTCGGTATGTGCCGCTGAATCAGGAGGGCCACCATAGTTGCCTCTCAGATCTTTAGCACCACCGGGACCCACACCAAACAGAAAGTTACTTTTAAAGATATACCAGTCGGCAGCTATAAGGCTGGTACGGCCTGATGTTACTTTGTTCCACGTCTTTTCCAGTTCACCGCTTTTGGTAGCTATGGTCTCGCCACGATACCTGTCCGACAACATATGCCCGGTCATCTCATCCACCTTATTGAACACCAGCACACCTGATATGCTGAACAATATCATGATGACGGAATAGCGAATGAATGTTCTGCGGTTGACCATCATAGCAAAACCAATAGCGGCAAATACAGATGCCACGGCTGCAAAGACCCCGCCACGGGAGAACGTGAGAAAACTGCGAAAGAACAGGAAGCCTATTAATATATAGCAAAGCCACTTTGCCATGATGGGTCGCTTGAGCAACAGTAGCAGCATAGTGTAAACAATACCTAAACCCAGTATCGTAGACACCTGGTTGGTGCCACCACCTGATGCTTTGAAATTGGCACGCAGGTTGAAATGTACACTGCTGATAGCAGGGGTTTTCAATGCCAGGTATGCCGCCACTAAAACGATCGGCATCAGCCCGAACTGTAGCGTACTGGCAAAACGTTCTATATCCCACCGCTCCCTTGACACCAATATCAGCAACACTGCTAGCTCCAGCGTAGGGAGAATATTAAACACCCATTGCTCCCTGTCAAAACTTGCCAGATTGACAAACAAACTCGGCAACAGGAAAACACATATCAATACACCCGCGTGGTATAATGGTTTTTCAGAGCGCTCCCTTACATGGTACAATATGATGGTGCCTATGGCAAATAATATATAATACTTACCAACCTCATCCACCATCACAGACCCCTTCACCATTCTCGACCATACCTCAAGTATGGGTGATGCCGCTATACAATACCATATCCATTCCTGCCTGTTGGAAACAGAGGCGAATATCGTAACAAGGAACACCAGCGACCATATTATCGTGACCATATATGGCACATAACAGCCCGCAACACCAACTGCTACTAAAAGCCCTACCTGTAATAAGGTCAGTTTATTTGTGTTGTAGTTGCTCACTGCTCTATGTTGTACACTTTGGCCATTCTCTGTTTGAACCGCTCGTAAGTAAACAGTTTGCTCATCGTTATCGCGTTCAGGCTTATCTCCTTCAGTTGCTTATTCACGGCTATGTTGTTCAGCACATCTAATATATATCCAGACGAAGTATTGTTCATCAGGAAACCGTTCCTGCCATCCGTTATCTGCTTGGTTATAGCCGATAGTTTGGTTGTAACTGGTATACACCCGAATGCCGCTGCTTCTGCCACAACTTTCGGGAAGCTTTCTGAAATGCTGGGTAGTATCATAAAATGTGCGGATGCATAGAGTTTATTCAGCTCTTCCCTGCTTATGTCTCCCGTTATCACTACATTAATGTGCTGCACATTTTCAGCAAGAGCTTTCACTTCATCCATCAGCATACCACCACCTACTATATGTATACTTTCGTACCTGTCACTGAGCTTACTACTCTGCAATGCCTGCATCAGCGGAATGATACCCTTTGAAGGCATGAGGTTGCCTACGAACAGCAATCTCAGCTTGCCAGAGAAATCTTTTTCTGCACCTGTCGCGTTCATGCCTCTTAACTCATCTTCATACATACAGGGATTTTCCAGGTCATATACATTCTCACTATCCGTATCGTTCTTACCACTTACGGTAATGCGTATGTTCGGCTTTCTGACTTTCTTCAGCAGGTTTCGCTGCAGGCGATATGTAAACGGGATATTATCATCCGTCCACTCACCTGCATACTTATGTGCGTATATTCTTTTATTATCCAGCAAGGATATAAGTATCATTAATAGCGCAGGATGTGACGGCCCACGTGTATGTACATGTGTGGCGTACTTCAGGTGTTTTAATATTTGATACAGGAACACAGGATATGCAGACAATACATACAGTATATTAATGAACCCACTGTGGCTGACACATGGCATAACCACCGGATGAACCTTAGCACTGCTGACGGGTTTCAGTGATGGCTTCATTTTTAATGTCCTCGCGCCAAGCCATATGATCTTATCGAACATTTCCTCTACCACTTTCATCTCCCGCAGCACGGGATCGAAAGCCAGTAGCTTGTTACCGTCATACATCATGGCGGTATCAGAAACTACGAGGAGTATATTTTTCTGTAAATGTCCAGGCACTTGTTGGTATAATCTTCAGGGTTAAATTTCTTTTTATAAAGGGTCTTCATTTTATCAGGCAAACTATGGTCCAATAAAATATCTTCTATTCGTTTGCCCCAATCCTCATATTCAAAGTTGTTCATAAACAACTGCGGCAATTCTTCTGCAATGGCTTCTGCAGCACTGCCAGTCTTATATGCAATAAAGGGCAGTCCTGCCGCAAGATATTCTATCAGTACAAGCGGTCCCGTTTCAGCAGGGGAACAATGTATGGCCATTTTGTATTGCCCGTACATGGGCGTCATATCTGATACATCGTGTATCATTCGGATAGTATCATTATCTATATCCTGCAACAGCCTCTTGTAATAATCACGCTCTATGATATTCCCGTAAATGTCCAGCGTGAAGTTTATTCGCTTTGCCAATGCAACAGCAAACTCAATATTCTTTACCGCACGTATATTGGCAACCACCATAAGGTCTTTAGGGTTGTCGGTTTTGTTTTCATCACCGGTTACAGGCATTACTGTATTCTCCAGCAGGAAAATATGTTCTTTATGTACTCCTATGGTCGATACGGCCCACGCTATTTGTTCTTTGTTTACACCTATGTAGTAAGCAGGTTTGAACATTCCTGCATAGCGTTTAGGTATATCTTTTATTATAGCTGCATGGTCGTGCACAACCAATTTGTATTTCCCTCCAAACAGCCACTGCGCCAACCTGATATATGCATACACGTGACGCAAATGCGTGTGTACAATATCATAGCCGCTACATATTTTGTGCGCTTTGTATAATGTCAGCAGGTTGTACTTACCTCTGCGGTTCAACACATGCAGTTGTAAACGTTTTTCCAGTTCTTTATCTAACGCGCTACCGGCAGTAAACAACAACGCACCCGTTTCAATACCCCTGGCTGTTAACAACTTTGTGATGCTGACAAAAAGCTTTTCTGCCCCACCTGTTTCCAGCCTGTCTATTACATGCAGTACTTTCATTAGCGAACCTCTATACCACGTTTTTTAAATTCGTCCATCGTGGTTTGATAATTGGCTTTGTAAGCCCTCCTCATTGAAGGCATTTTATACAACAACACAAACAACCGGGCTATTTTTTTAAGAATATTTCCGTTGATGATGACCTGGTTCATGTATTTTATCTTCACATGGTTGAGGAACTGGCGGTGTGTATAGTACTTGTTATAAATGAATATCTCGCTGGTAGAGGGATTCAATACTTTAGTAACCGTATTCTTCGTCATGAAGTTTGTAATGACCCTTGCATTGTGCGCACGTAATCCACCGGAAGGTGCTCGATGGTGACCTATTTCTGCCGAGGGGTCGAATATCATCAGTGCGCCATTCAGATGACAGCGCATCGCCAGGTCGTGGTCAGCCTTTACATTCCTGTTAAAGAACATGTCCATGCCTCCCACTTTTTCTACTACCGACTTTTTTATCAGTGTAATAGGGAAAGTGTCTGACAGATAGTAGTGATAATTAACAGCCCCGTACACAATACCTTTCTCCCTCACATTAGAAGCCACCATATCCGCATCGAAACGATACATGGTCTGCAACATCTTTTCTATAAGGTCAGGTTTTATATTATAGGCATCATCCCCGAAAAAGAAAATATATTCTCCCGTCGATTCTTCTATAAGTTTATTCCACGCCAGGCATTGTCCTTTTTCATCCTGTGGAAAATACCTGACCGTGATATTCTTATATTTAGTAAGATCTATTTGTTGCCTGTGTTCTTTATCTGTCTGGTCTGTTATCAATACCTCGTGTGGCAGAATGGTTTGCAGGTTCAGTTCTCTCAGCTCTTCTTCCAGGTAAGGATACCTGTCCAGTGTTGGTGCCAACACCGATACAGTGGTGGGCTGGACTGCCTTTTCCGTTTTTGCAGAAGGATACAGGCAGGGCTTAGGGTTTATATACTTCACATCCCTTACAGATGACCATGCGGCAAGATTAGCCCCGAAACCGGGTTTATTAAACAAGGTCCAGAACAACCATTTTTTAGTAAAGAAGTGTTTGGCGAAAACCCATTCATCTTTTAATGGTGCTTCAACATTGGCTTGGTGTGCTTTTTCTAATAAACCAGAATGATACCTTATTATTCCTCCCTGTTTCAGGATGCGATAGCCCAATGCCACCCCACTCATTGCTAACGACACATACTCATCAGAGAAAGAACCTGTTTGTTTCAAAACAGATGTCCTTATCATGCAAGCCTTCAGGCTGAGCCTGAAGTTGGTATGTGTAACATTTTCATCACCATCTATATTGTACATCCATGTGGGATGAACATAGTTGAGCACATCCGGCAAGCCCCTTGTTCCACACCTGAGGCCGGCATGAAAAACATCAACAGGTTTTTGCGCCAGCTCCTGAATCAATTCCTTTTTCGGTTCACCCAATGAATAATCCCAAAACAAGAGCCATTCCGCATCGGTTGAAGCCACAACTTCATCTACCTGCTTTTTTAATACTGCAAGGCCATCAGACGCATGTAATACATTACCTGCTTCCCATAGAGCAGAACAGCCATCCTTAGAAAAACATACCAGGTCAATTCCCTTATTCATTTAAAGACTTATAGAACTGTTCAAAATTTTTTACCTGGTCTTCTATCCTGAAGTGAGTCTTCACTCTTTCTATTCCGGCCTTACCAATATTATTAAGTTGTTCCCTGTTATGATAGCACCATTCCAGCTTCACTGCCATTGCAGCCACATCGTACACAGGCACTACAAAGCCCGTAACACCATCAGCTACATTTTCAGACAAGCCGTCGGCGCCTGTGGTTATTACAGGCAAGCCCATAGCCTGTGCCTCCAGAACAGCATTACTGAACCCCTCTGACACAGCAGGATGTAAGAACACATCAGCGGCATCTAATTCTTCTTTTATCTCATCTGGGGTTTTACTACCCAATAACTTCACCTCTTGTTCCAATCCAAGTTCAGAGATAGCAAACCTGACAGGCTGGCTATCTCTGCCATCAGCTATTATCCTGTACTCAAAAGGAATCTTTTTTTGTTTCAGGCTGGCTACCGCCTGCAGGCCGTACTCGTAACCTTTCTTCCACGCCATCCGCCCTACACTAATGATGACCAGTTTATCATTAGGTTTCTTTTCGCTTATAGGTTTGAAAAACAAAGTATCTATGGCTGGCGGTATCAGGGCTTCTGTTTTACCTTCGGGATAACCACGCTTTATCGCGCGGTTCTTCAGGTCGTTACTCAGGAAGTGGAATCCATCAAAGTTCTTCCAGACCTTATTGTAATAATCTGTATCTTCCAGCCCTACATAGTTCAGGTCGTAACCTCTAAAGCTGACACTTGTTTTGCACTTAACAAATTGTTTTATATCGCTGAAACGATGTGCCAGTGTGCCATACTCAAAATGTACAATATCCGGTTTGAGTGTTGCTATCGGGAAATACAGTGTGAACTTTGTAAACAATTTTTTCGGGTCCCAGCCATACACGTTTATTAGTTTATTGGCAAGTGGCATACTAATATGCGGTGCGGTAATGAACCGGAAAAAATTGATGAATAATAATTTGAATACCGTAAAGGCATTAAGCGTATCGTAAAACAACGAGATGTTTTTACCTCTTACCTTGTCACTGTATTTATCATAGAACGCTTGCTTGTTAGCAACTGTATCCCAACACATCACATGGAGGTCGAACACATGCGACAATCCGAACACTTTATATTTCAGAAAGTCTGTATCCGGCAGGGGAACAGAATTTGTAACTAATATTATTCTCGGCGTTTTACTCATAGCTGAGCAACAGCTGCTTTTATTTTATCGTTTAGGTTGTTTTTAAATTCGCCAACAATAGCAAACCTGTGTTGGAACCAATGTACCTCATAACCACCTTCTTTAACATGTTTATCTGTAGGCAGGTATATATGCGTACCCGCCAGGCAGCCCACATTAATTGAGGGTTGTCCTTTCAATGCCTCTTTTACGATGTCTTTATACTCTACCAATACCTCAGCCGAAACACCGATGAATTGCAATTCATCAGCCAGCTTTAACTTATAAAAATGTACCGGGAATGTATGATCGCCTATTATTTCGTTAAGTGGTATCTCATTCTTTGATGTTGTAATAGTCGTTCCACTTATTTCATCAGCGTGATGCAACGCTTCTTTGACTTCTTTCCACAGCATTTCCGCCCAGTCCATATAAGCATCCGTATTCGGGAAGCGTGTGTGTTCAGGTCCTAACTGGAAAAAGTAACGTATCTTATCCTTCAACCTTGTATGCGTTACCGGTGTAACATCCGGCTTCAGGTTGCCTGCAAAACCCAATAAGAACACAACAGGCATTTTCGGGTGTTTATAATGTGCTCTCATCTCATCCCGAATGACACCTATGAACTCTGAAGTGACCTGGCTTCGGTGCACGAATCCAACAGGGTGGCAGGCATAATTCCACAACACCATTTTTGTTTTGCCATCCTCACCTACCAGTTTTATGGTGTGTATATTTTTGTCTTTCGGTCCGTTAAAGTCAGGGTACATTAGTACCTTCCTGTACAAACCGAACTTACCTTTGGGCTTGGGTCGCAATAATTTTTTCCTGCGGTTCACATTCAATACGGACTGCGAATTGCCGTAATGAATACTGACCTTAGTAAATGATGCTTTTAACACCTGCTCTGTCAGTAACAATAATTTATCGGCTACATAATTGTAATACGCATCATCAAAATGCCCCAGTCCCGGTTTCTCTTTGTCCAGCGATGGTGCGAAATGCGTATGGGTAGCAGCCATCCAGATGTCCTTTTCTGTCAGCCCATATGCACCGCCAAACTTATCCAATACCAGCTTTGTAAAATCTTCAGGTGTAAACAATGTATCAACTGAATATATCAATACCAGTTTACTATCCTGCTTCAGTGCAGAAAGGTTGATCTCCAGGCTGTCGTGTATACGGCTATACAGACCATGACGTTCTGCAAAGCCGAATAAGGCAACCGGTTTTTCCGGAGTTATGTCTATGCTGCCAGCTGATACATACAATTCCATAAAATTATTTTCGCCTGATAACGTAATTGTCTATTACCAATACATCTATCTCTGAACGTAACAACACATCAACAGCTTGCTCATTGTTTTCCACTATGGGGTAACCATGCAGGTTGAAAGATGTATTCAGCACACAAGGTATTCCTGTAAGCTGTTTGAACTTAGTAATAAGATCATGAAATTCCGGGTATTGCTCCTTTGTAACTATCTGTGCACGTGCCGTAGAGTCTGCCTGATGAATACCACAGGTAATATCATCGCGTTTCGTCTCTTTCGTATCGAAGGCAAACATCATGTAAGGAGAGCCTTGCTTTTTCAATGAAGCAGGAATATTGATCATCGTCTCAGCATCCTCACTCAGCATAGCCGGGGCAAATGGCATCCAGAAATCACGTTTCTTCACACTCCTGTTTATTTTATTGATATTCTGCAAGCGTGAAGGATTAGCCAATACCGACCTGTTACCCAAGGCCCTTGCTCCAAACTCCATATTACTTGTGCACCTGGCAACGATCATATTCTTACTCAACATCTCCGCTACAACACTATTCACATCCTCTTCTTCGGTTACCGTAATTTTTTCTTTATTTTTTTCTATTGTGTTCTGTATTCCGGCTATTGGTGTCGTACCCAGTGTATAGTATTCCAGCAGGCCTGTTTCTTTTTGATACTTGTTATTATGCCTATAATATGCCGCACCAAAAATATTTGACTCATCGCCACAGGAAGGGAACACATCTATAAACTCAACTTCAGAGAGTTGGGATAGTAGCATGTTCAGCTTCACATTCATAAATACACCACCTGCACAGAGTATTTTTTTTATACCGTGTTTTTTAATGTTGCCTTTTACCCACCTTACTACTATATCTTCTGTAAAAGCCTGCAAGCCGGCAGCTATATTATCAAAACGTGCACCACCGAGTTCGCGTATTACTCTGGCAAAGAATAAAGAGTGGTTCAGAAACTCAGGATTAACGAATTCTGTATCCTCATTCTTCAGGTACAGGAATTGCTCAAAGAACTTTTTATAAGTTAGTGCATATTTAGGGTCAACATATGGAGCCAGGCCCATTAATTTGTATTCATGCTCATGGCTGCGAAAGCCCAGGTGATGTGTGATGGCAGAGTAAATATTACCTATTGAATATTCATTACCGGCAGACACCCTTTCAATATTGCCTCCCTTTGCAATACTCACTGTCGAACGAAGGTTGTCCCCACCACCATCAAGTGTAAATACAAGATACGGCTCATTCATATCGTCTGCCAACCCATAATATGCTGATGCTGCATGACACAAATGATGTTCAACATGTATTACTTTACTTATATCAAATCCTAGTCTATCAAGACGTTGGTGCAACTGTTCATTGTATTCTTTGCTTGTAGTCTTTTCATGTCTTGCCTGTGTATAGGCTTTGTACAACCCAGCTGATTTCAGTTTGTTCTTCAGGTCCAGCTTAGTGCGTTCCAGGTTGACATTGTAGGCCAGCAGCTTACCATAGTTATAATGATATTCATAACGTGCGTAAAAACGTTCGCGGCTAGCATTACCTGACACCTCATCGCAAACGGCAATATCCGTTATCTCACCGGGATGCACATAACCTTCATCAATAAGATAGTTCAGTGCCTGCTCCGGGAATCCGAACCAGTTCTTTATCCTGTTAAAGCGTTCCTCTTCCATGCTGATAACGGCCCGTCCGTCTTTGAACAAACCGACGGAACTATTGATACCGGCATTTATGGATAATATCAAGCTCAATTTCTGATACTTTAGTTTTCAAATACTTCCTGTAGGAACAGGGCAAAGGTTAGTAACATAGACACAGAATAACCATTAGCGGCTGTTGGGTTTTCCTGTAGGTCATCCAGCAACTGCTTTATCTTTGCAACAGGTACAATATCATTCAGTATTTTATTGTTCAATAATTTTTCTTCCAGGTTCTTTCTTCCTTCAGGATTCAGGTAAAACACTTCCCAGTTGCGTTGTATCGTCTTTTCCGCACTTACCGTTCTTCTTACTTTATCAACTACACGGTAGCCTATGTTCCTGTTGTTGAAATATTTATATGAATAGAGGTTAGCATCGTACTCCTGCCATGTTATTCTTGCAAGGTCGTCATGATAGTGTTTCAGGTAGTTCACCTGGAAAGTCCTGTCGCTTACTATGCTTGTAGGAATTGTGCTGAACAAGTCGATTACGCGCTTATCATAAAAAGGAAGAACAGGAAATGATGCAGACTGGTACATCCGCAGGCTGGCAGCCGTCCACCTAAAAGACCATTGTTCTGTCTTGTAAATCTTCATGATGAATTCAGCATCATCTATATCATTATACTTATTCACGCATGTGCTGAAATAGTCATCCAGACTGTCCCTACCATTCTTTAGTTGTGGTTCACATACATTTTCCAACAGCCAGTCGGCGCCTTTCTTAATGATCTTTTTACGAAATGCATCAGGCAATTCGTCTTTGCTATTCACGTGCATGTTATCCATCCACACATCTCCCCAATGACCACCTACTACCACATCTGCATTTTCATTCAGCCATTCAGTAGCAGATGCCTGGCGCGTTCCATCCACATACTGAAACAACTCTACTGAATCTATTATCTCATCTAGTTTCTCAAACAGGTAATCCGGCATTTTGTATGCATAGAGCGGTATGTTCCTTTTCTCTGCTATCTGCGTTGCTATTTTTAGCTCCGGAGAGCTATCTGAATATCCGTATGAAAAAGCCTGCAAGCCGGTATATGGTAAACCTTCCCCAGTTAACTCCCCCGCTAACAACCTGCTATCCAGTCCCCCCGAAAGTGGTATGGCTGTCCTTCTGTCTTTAGTAGCTACGCTTAAACAGGATTGCAATATTTCGTGCAACAATTCAGCATAGTGTTCTTCACTATCACTTGTAGTTGAATGAATCCACTTGTAGTATTTCTTCTTGTCGAGCAATTGCAGTTGGTCGTCAAAAGCATAATACGCTCCCGGCTCAAAAATGCTGATGCCTTCCAGGTAGGTTCTATCTTCGGGGAAGTAACCCATAGCCATGAAGCCTGTTATACCTTCCCAGTCAAGTTTTTTATCAAGCTTTGTTTTTGCAAGTCCCAGGTAATAAGTGCTTATTGCTCCATCAGCAGACCAATATGCATGATAACTACCCAAACGGTTAGTAAACACATGTTTTTGCTTTTTATTCCCGTCAGTCAGAAAGATTATGTAATGCCCCGCAGGATCATCAAACTCTTTTTGTGGCTGCATTATATAGGTAATACAACGTTGTAACAATTCATCATCACTTATTATTTCATACAACTGCCCTATAAGTACCAAATGGTAGCCATCCTTTTTTACATTCCTTAGAAATCCCTTATCCTCAGCAGGGTAGCTGAACCAGCTATTATCGTCAGCATACTGCCAGTCTCTACTCTTCTCCCTTTTATATAAAGGCTTTGTACCCTTAGCATGTATCCATATGTCGTAAAAGGCAGACACTAATACTTCATTATTTTTTTATACAAGTCCTCAAATCTCTTTACTTCCCTGTCAATAGTATATTCTGCATATACTTTATCTAATGCTCTTTCTGCCAACTCTTTCGGATATGACGGTTTTAGTGTAAAATCCCTGATACAATCTGCAAGGCCATCCACATGTTCCGGTTTGAACACCATTCCCGTTTTACCATTTTGTATCAAATCCCTGTTACCTGCTACGTCGCTTACTATACATGTTGTACCCGCAGCCATAGACTCTAATACCGAAACTGGGCAACCCTCTTCATGCCCCTGGTAATTAGATGTTGGCAACACTGAACCATTGCATGCATTCAGCAGTTTGTTCACATCTTTATAAGCACCTGTAAATTGTACTCTGTCTTGTACACCGAGTTTCTTGATCAATGCATCCAGTTCTTTTTTATATGCCTCATCTCTTGCGGCACCTGCCAGTACCAGGTACACATTATCAACCTTTGCCACTGCTTTTATCAAAGTAGTCTGATCTTTCGAGCGGACTATCTGAGCTATACAACATAACATGATCGCCTTTTCAGGAATACCCAATTCAGTACGTGCAGACATATTGAATGCCGGTTTGAATACATCTGTATCTACGCCACCCGGTATGAAGTGTACTTTCCTCTTCAGGTTCTTTGTTGCGAGAAAGGTTTCCATCATAGTTGTATTCCTCGCAACAATGGCCGTAGACAGCATGCTCTTTGTCTTCCACGCTTTACGGCCCCAGTTCATGCTTTTTTTCACATACACATACTTAGCACCCGCCCAGCGTGCCACAAAGGCTTCAGAAAAATCTGACGACCAGTTGAACGACTGCCATATATCAAAATCAAGTGCTTTGAAGTCTTTAGCAAAACGTTTCGCCTTTCTGATCTTATTCACAAGGTTCAACCCCTCCTCTGCAAGAAAAGGCTGCACCACCACTGGTAGCTTTTTAGCTATCACTTCATCAAACAGATCTCCGCCCACTTCCTGCACACCTACCCATGCTTCAAAAACATTTTTATCTAAACGTTCTACGATGTTCAGCATTTCTCTGCCGCTACCTGCTGTTACAAGATTGGGCAATGTGAATAATACTTTGATCTTTTTCAATACTCTTGTTAATTATTTAACGCTTATAGAATTGTGCAAACCTTGCAACGAACTCTTTTTTATTGTGCCTTTGCAGCACGGTATTCTTTGCGGCCAATGCAATAGTGTATCGCTCTTCTTTACTTAAAGCATTTACCCTCACCAGTGCGTCGGCTATGCCCTGTGTGTCTCTTACATGTACCACAAAGCCACTTATGTTATTATCGATTGCTTCTTCCATGCCACCTGAGTTGGTAGTAACAACAAGTGTACCCAATGCCATAGCCTCCAACACGACATTGGCCACTCCTTCTTCTACACTGGGCAATAGCAATACATCCTGTCCTTCAATCTGCTTCAGTACTTCATCGTGCGTTGCGCCATTCTGTATATCCACATAATCAGTCAACCCAAGTTGATGCAGCTGGTAGATTATGTCCGGTGGCGTATTCCCTTCTGCTATCAATGTGTACCTGAACGGTATACCTTTTTGTTTAAGTATATGCAATGCGTCAAGGGCATATTCATATCCTTTCTTCCAGAAGAAGCGCCCTACTGATATAATATGTAACTCTTTCCTGGTCTCTTTCGGTATTATCTCTTTTGCCAGCAGTTCATCTGCTACATAAGAATAAATAACGTCCGTTCTCTGCCTGTCCACACCGTATTGTTCCGCTTCTTTTACAATTGTTTCTCCTACAGCATGAAACCTATGTACATATGGAAACAACCGCAGGTAACTTTCTTTTATTTCCGGTGTGGTAATGGGTGTGTAATTTATGTGCGCACCCCGCATACTTACCAGCACCTTGCCGGGAAACATATCGAACAACAGATCTCTGTTATGTATAAAAGCTGTCCATTGCAGGTGTATCCGGTCCGGTTTCGACCTGATAATGGGCAGGTAGAAAAGCAGGTCATTGTAAAAACCTTTCCATCCTTTACTGGCGCGGAATATCTTTCCCAAGTGTTTAAAACCCGTCGTCAATATCATTAGTTTGATAAAGATGATCCTCCTGATAAAGCCATCCGGCACAATGATGGCCTGTACATTCTTATGGTAATGGTATGTTCCTGTTCTTTTTCCTATTACAGTCATTTCAAAACCTTCATCCGCCATTGCATTAATAAGGCCATCAATGAATGTAGTAGTTGGTACCGAACCGGAAAGAATGGTTATCCTCATACCCCGTATAACTTCTTGAATGGTTTTTGCACTTCAGGAAAGGTTAGCCCCAAAAATTTTGAAATGATATTCAGCTCTCCCGGGAAAATGAACTTCACCAGCACGTTGTAAATAACGATAACAGATATGCCAATGATCGCCACTGTGAAAACAGCATAGAACCCCGTAAAGACGCCCGACAGGTACATACTCGCCAGCCACAACACAGCCACGGTTGCAACAGCACTGATAAAATACGGGTACAGGTCTTTGTGCCAGCGCAATACAGGTTGGTCCACTGCATCCATGGTCATCTTTATCCGCCAGTTATAAAAGAACGCACGTACCAGCACCAATGATATCGCAACGCCTATTACACCTCCATAGTATGCACCTATAGCAGAACCTATAAGATGTGCAGGCGTAAAGAACAGGTTTACTTTGAACGATAGTTTATTCAGGTGAAAAGAATTCATTACAATACTGAACGAACTGGTGACGGAGCGCATGGCTGAATACACGATCAATATCTGCATAGGCAATACAGCCGCTATCCATTTTTCACCATACAACAGTAATATGATGGGCTTTGCTGCCAGCAGCATAATGACCATAAAAGGCAACAGCACGAAAACAAATGTCTTCAGGAAGTTGATATAATGACTGTAGAACTGTTCTTTATCCTCTACATACTTTGGCAATACCGATGAGAGTACATTATTAGATACGGCTATCAACTGTGTAGTAAACAACTCAGCCATCTGCATAGCTATGTTGTATATACCCAGCATACCCAGTCCGAGGAACTTACTCAATATAAATTTATCACCGTGATCGCTCATGCGTCGCAGCAGGCCGGAGCCTATCAGGTGTTTGGTAAAACCATATATCTCTTTCCATCTTTCTGAATATAGTTTGGAGCCCGGAGCCAGTTTTGTGGCACGGTAAAACATCCATGTCTGTATCGGTGTAAAAATCAATGTAGGCACTACAAGGCTATATACACCCATACCTGCAAACACGGCTGCCAGTTTCGCCAGTGGGATTAGGATGATAAATGGCGTTTGTATCCGTACCTGCTTGTCAAACATCAGGTGCCTGCTCAGCCATGTTTTAGGAATTACAGATAATTGTGAGAACACGAATATGCCACCTACTATAAAACTGATATTCCAAATCCTGGGTTCATGCTGAAAGTTGGCCCATAAAGGTGCTACCAATAAAAACAACGCCAGAACTACAATGGTCAGTATCACATTGAACCAGAAAGCGGCTCTGAATATATCTTCCTCATCCTCTTTCTTGTAAGCCAGCAGGTACTCGCTCAGACCAGTAGTGCCAAACACTGATATCATATACAACAATACCTCAGTAATGCTCACCAACCCGAAATCGTAGGGCGTAAGTTTACGAGCCAGCACGATGACTGTGGTTAAACCCATCAGCTTTTCCAGCATGTTGCGCTGAAACAGTTTTACAAAACCTTTACCTGCTTTTTTGCCGATACTCATTAAGAGCTACCTGCTTGTATGAAGGATTATGACAGGCGTGTAACTACACCACCTGATAACTTGTATTGTTGTTTGCTTTCAGGACATTCCGCCACGCCTTGTTCATCAAAATGCAGTTTAAGCCCATACTCACTCATCCAGCCTGTTTGCCTGGCGGGGTTGCCTACTACCAGTGCATAAGGAGGTACATCTTTAGTAATAACAGCACCCGCCCCGATGAAAGCATACGCACCTATATCATGACCACATATGATCGTGGCATTGGCTCCTATCGTAGCGCCTTTGCCTACGTGTGTCTGTTCATAATTTTCCCTGCGTACAATAGCACTGCGTGGATTGCTGATATTGGTGAACACACACGAAGGCCCTAAGAAGACATCATCCTCACAGGTGACACCTGTATATACAGATACATTGTTCTGCACCTTTACATTATTGCCCAATATCACTTTAGGAGAGATGACCACATTCTGCCCGATGTTACACCCACTACCAATAACACATCCACACATGATATGTGCAAAGTGCCAGATCTTTGTATCGTCGCCGATACCGCACCCTTCATCAATTACTGCTGTGGGATGTGCGTAGTAGTTCATCACTTTGCTTATAAACGGGAATCTATCATTGACTTATCCAGCGAGCTCTTTACATCGTAAATAATGCCGCCCTCTGCCAGGAATTCTTTCCAGTTAGTATCCAGGAATTCTTTGTGCGCTACAGCCAGTACCACCGCTTTGTAATTTCCTTTTTCAGGTAACTTATTAGTAGTGGTCACACCATATTCATGCATCACCTCATCAGGGTTAGCCCAGGGGTCATATACGGTCAGGTTCACATTATAGGTCTGCAGTTCATTCACAATATCTACCACCCTTGTGTTGCGTACATCAGGACAATTCTCTTTGAAAGTGATACCCAGTACCAGGATATTAGCATCTTTTACCGGCATATCGCGTTTGATCATTTCGCGTACTACCTCATTGGCTATGTAGCCACCCATGCTATCATTCAGCCTACGTCCTGCCAGTATTATTTCGGGGTGGTAGCCTACTTCCTGTGCCTTCTGTGCCAGGTAATAAGGGTCAACACCTATACAGTGACCACCTACAAGGCCTGGTTTGAAATGCAGGAAGTTCCACTTAGTACCAGCAGCAGCAAGCACATCAGTGGTATCAATACCCATACGATTGAATATCTTAGCCAGCTCATTCACGAAAGCAATATTAATGTCGCGTTGCGCGTTCTCAATCACTTTTGCCGCTTCAGCCACTTTTATGCTTGATGCCTTATGTGTACCAGCAACAATAATGCTCTTATAAAGTTGGTCTACCTCTTCAGCAATTTCATCATTAGAACCCGAGGTCACTTTCAATATCTTGGTAACAGTATGTTGCTTATCACCGGGGTTGATACGCTCAGGAGAATAGCCACAGAAGAAATCTACATTGTATTTCAAACCTGATACTCTTTCCAGCACCGGAACACACTCATCTTCCGTTACACCGGGATATACGGTGGATTCATAAACAACAATGTCTCCTTTAGACAGTACTTTGCCTACTGTCTCACTGGCTTTATACAATGGCGTAAGATCAGGACGGTTATATTTATCTACAGGCGTAGGTACAGTAACTATGTAAAAGTTACAGCCTGCAATATCTTCAAGCTTATTGCTGCAGTACAAACCTTTTTCAGCATTTGGTCCGGAAATATTTACCTTCTGCAGCTCTCCATCTTCCACTTCCAGTGTATTGTCTACACCAGCTTGAAGTTCCTTTATTCTCTTCTCATTAATATCGAAACCAACCGTTAAAAATTTCTTTGCAAATTCAACCGCAAGAGGTAGCCCTACATAGCCCAGACCTATTACTGCGATTTTTTTATTGTTCTCCGCCATTATATAAAAGTATGTGTTACTTGTATAGTTATGAAGTCTTGTTAAAAATATTCTTTATTGAATTAAAAATCCCTTTATTTTTTCCACTATCATCAAAATAGTCATCATTATGACTACCATAGCCATAACCATACCCATATACGCTTCCTTTTGTTTTCACATCGTTGAGTATCAGGTTCAATTTCTGCATTTTGCCTGATCTCCTAAGTTCCTCCGCATTTCTCAACTGTTCTTTATAGGTATAGTTTATCCGGCATACATATAATACCGTATCGGCGTACTTGCTCAACAGTTGTGCATCTGTAACCAAACCTACCGGGGCCGAATCAATGATAACATAATCATATTCACTCCCCAGGTGCACGAAAATATCTTTCAATTTTGGCGAAAGTAATAACTCTGAGGGGTTGGGTGGTATCGATCCTGATGGTATCACACTAAGTGTATCAACAATGCCTGAAGGATGTATGATATCCTCAATTTTTGCTTGCCCGATTATATATTTGGTAAAGCCTGCGTTCCCTTTCAGGTCAAGACTGGCAGATATTTTAGGTTTGCGTAGGTCCAGTTCCATCAGTGCCACTTTTGCTCCTGACAATGCTAATGTGATCGCCAGGTTCAATGCCACAAACGATTTACCTTCTCCGCTCATACTCGAGGTCAATAATATGACCTTCTCATTTTCATCGGCCAGCAGAAACTGCATATTAGTACGTAATGCCCTGAACTGTTCAGCAATTACCGTCTTACTATCCTTGTATACTACTATATCTTCCGATGTATCGTTATGAGTTATCTCAGCAGCAATACTGATAGCTGTAAGACGTTTTACTTCTTCTTTGCTTCCTACTTTCACATTCAGCAATTCACGAACAAACACCCACGTGCCGGGTATCATCAGGCCCAAAGCTATAGCTGCCAGGTATATACGGCCTGTGCCGGGCGAGAATGGAGCACCATCACTTTTAGCAGGGTCAATGATCCTTGCATTAGCAACTGTCGATGATTTGGATATTGCAGCCTCTTCGCGCTTGGTGAGCATAAACAAGTACAACTCTTGTTTAATGTTTTGCTGGCGCGAATATTCAAGAAACATCCGTTCATTTTCAGGCACTTTACGTATCTGCTCATCAACTGTACCGGAACGTTTATTCAGTGCTTTTATTGATGCCAGTGTTACCTGCTTCATTGACTTTAGCGAGCGCATCATATCCTCACGAATATTCTCCAACTGCTTATCAAGATTCCTGACAAAAGGATTATCCTCGGTATTGGTCAGCAGCAATGCCGATCTTTTAAGTTGCAGATCATTATAGCTTTCCATTGCAGTCATGGCGGCATTATCTTCTACCAGCAAAGTAGAAGGTACGATACGGTCATTGTTCCTGTCGTCCTGCAGGTATTGCTCAAGTGTTTCAATTACACTTAGTTTTACTTCTTGCTCCGTCACCTGTTTGGCATTCTCACTGGTATAATCAAGCAATAATTTAGATTGCTCTGAAAGGTCTGTAAGCTTTCTGCTGCTCTTAAATTCCTCTATATTCTTTTCTATCCCCGTCAGTTCCAATGTCACTTTTTTCAGGCGCTCATCAATAAACTCTACCGTCGCGTCCTGTGTCTTGTTGCGGTCGTCAATATTTGCCTGCAGATAAACATCTATCAGTTTATTCAGAATATCCTCACCCCTTTCAGGTAATACGTCAGAAACAGATAATTCCAGTATAGTTGCTTTGTTTACCGGCTTTATTGATAACAGCCTTAGTGTTCTTATTGCCTGGTATTCCGTAGCTTTTATTTCAATAGTATATTCCGGGAAGATGTATGCGGGATTGGCCAGTTGTTTCCTGTCTTTGAGTACTACCCGCCCTACCGGCAGGTTGATCGTATCTCCCCAATGTCCCGGCCAGGATTTTTTCTTATCCTCGATAACAAAATCATTGTCCCCTGCTATCCGTAATTTGTATTTGTACCTGGCTGGTACATTACTGTTATCAAAAAGAGGATAAAACCTGAAAGGGAGATCTTTATAATAGTATTCACTCGTCTTGATCCTTCCGGGAGCATAGTAATGAATATTCAACTCCTGCTCAGCTACCACCTTTTGCATCAGTGTCCGGCTTCTGAATATTTCTATTTCGTTGTCAACATTTGCCGCGGATGTTTGCAGGCCCAGTTCCTGTAATAATTTCCCATCTCCTCCACTGCCACCTTTATCATCTTTCACCAGTATCTTGGCATATGTCATATATTTCGGTGTGGCATATCGCAGATATATATATGCTGTAATACAGGAGAAAACCGTGAAAGTTAAGAACAGCGGCCAGTATACCAGTATTTTAGTCAATAACTTCTCTACATTGACACCATGGTCATTACCTCGTCTTTTTTCCTCAGCAAAAATCGGCTCGCGGGTATCCTCCATAGATAAATTTACCGGGTATAATTTATGACTTCAGCCTCAGGCCTAATGTGATAATCGATATTGCCAGTGTTACAAGACCTAGCGTTATGCTTATTACACGGTCTCCGCTCTGATCCCTGGTACCGACTTTTGCCGCAGCTTTCAATGGCTCCACATAGATCTTATCGCCGGACTGCAGGTAAAAATATTTAGATTCGAAAATATCTGTATTATTCAGATCTATCCTCGTAAATACCGTTTCCCCGTTCTCTTCTCTCATGAGCATAACATTACCTCTCTTGCCGGTTATCTTCAGGTCTCCTGCAAGGCCTATCGCATCCAGGATATTTACCTTCTCACTATTTACAATGAACCTTCCCGGGTTTCTCACTTCTCCAAGAACCGTAATGTAGAAGTTAACGATATGAACATTTACCAATGGATCTTTATAATATTTCAACGCATTTTTTCTTACAAGCTCCTTCACTTCAATTGTAGTAAGGCCTACAACAGATATTTTACCCAATATTGGAACTTCAACAAAGCCATTCTTATCTACCATATATCCAGATAACCTCGGGTCACTGGATTCCATATTTGTTTGCTTCTCCCTGCTAATACCACTAAACTCAGCATCTATTGTTGTTACGTCTATGTCCAGTATATCACCTTTATTAATTACCGGCTCTATAAATTGTGAGTGCCTGATACGCTTCACCACATCGGCACTATCCGGTATGTTCTGAAAATAAGCCACTTGCTTTGCACTGTTACAGTCAGTAAAGCCGATAACAACCCATAATAACAGAATGGCTAACAGGCTTCTTTGTTTAGCAATACCAGGTACAATTTTCATATTCTTCAAAATTTTGCTCAAATGTAGTGAAAAAGACAGGCGAATTATATACATCAACACTTTATCTATAGCTAAATCATGATATTTAATGTTTAATTAGTATCAGATTTACTCAAGGACTGCAAAGGTAGTTTTGCGGTCATATTCAAACCAAGTGAATGTAAATGCAATACCGCTTTATTTCCCTGTATCATCAATACCTTACCACGTGCATCTTTAAGCGGCCCCTCATTAACAACTATTTTTTCACCTTCTTTGAACGTAACCGTTATCTCTGCGTCTTTATAATCATTCAGAAAGCTTTTTATCGCCTCGATCTCATGCTTCCTGACAATACCGGGTTTGTTGTTCCACCACAAAAACCTCACAGTACCAGGCGTATACAGCACTTCAACACTTTCTTTAGTATAATCTGCCAGGTTCACAAATAGGTATGAGCGGAACACAGGCTCAGCTACCTTCTTCTTCCTGTCACTCCATTGTCTGACTTCCTCACGTAGGGGGCAATATACCTCAATACCTTTCTCTTCCAGCCTTTTGGCTACTTTCTTTTCATTTCTTGATTTTGTGTACAACACATACCAACTCATACTTTTTCCATTTTATTCTCCCACAATAGCAGATACGCGTCATTACTGTCTTCCTTCAGCCGCTTTTCCGACCATTCTTCAGACTTGTATATAATAAACCTTACTTTTTTATTGATCATATTTTCAGCCTTGGTCACCATTTCCATGATGTAACTTTTGTCTATTTCTCCTACAAAGGCCAGGTCAATAATACCCGTATCTCTTCCTATCGCATAGTCACCAGTCAGGTACATCTTTTCCAGTTTCCCCATCCGCTCTATGATCACCCCGATTATTCTGTCCACACCGATGTATTTCAACAGGATATTATGAATATCCCTGAACAAGGGATGCTTGTCATTGGCTTTGTATATTTTTTTATTCCCTTTGTTCTCAGAAACTAACATATCGGCTTCTTCAAACCTGTTCAATTCTACCCGCACACTATTGGTGCTTTCATCAAATTCATCGGCAAGGCCGCGCAAATAAGCAGTAGTATCGGGGTTCAGGAACAGCCGCAACAATAATTTGATGCGCGTTCGCGAGGATATCAATGTTTCCAGCATGTTATCAGATTTTTGCCTTAGTAGCCTTATTGGCATGGCTTCGCCATAGTCAGTCCCATAAGACGACAACAGGTTGAGTAATATTATTACTCAACCTGTAACAAAAATATAAATAATTATTGCTAAAGTAAAGGGTTTCAGCCCTGTTTATAGCACAAGAGATTTGATGTCTTCCTGGGCTTTTATGAAATCATCGTGCTTACCTATGTCCAGCCAGTAACCCAGTATCGGGAAGGATATGAGTTTCTTATCGTGTGCTATCAGTGACTCCATAAGATCGGTCACATTGTAGAATTCGTTATGTGGCACAAGCGACAGTAACTCTTTCTTAATAATGTAGATGCCTGCGTTTGAATAGTAAGTGTACCGTGGTTTTTCCTGTAGGGCGTTTACGAAGTTACCGTTGTCAACTTCCATTACTCCATATGGCACATCCACCTCGTACATCGTAGTAGCCACAGCCATGTCGGCACCCGACCTGATAAAGGTTTGAAAGAATCCATTGAAATCAATGTCTGTCAGCAGGTCCGAATTCATCACCATCACATAATCATTTTCCAGTTCCTCTACCATTTTCACTGAGCCGAGTGTGCCCAACGGTTTATCTTCATGTACATAGTTTATCGATACTCCTTTGTCGCTACCATCACCGAAATATTCTTCTATCTGGTCGGCCAGGTAGTTTACGCTCAGGTAAATATTTTTTATTCCATATTTGATCAGCCGGTCAATGTTATGTTCTATAATTGGCTTGTCGCCTACATGCAGCATAGGTTTCGGTGTATTCTGTGTCAGCGGCATCAGCCTCTGTCCACGGCCACCTGCCATGATAAATACATCCGCAGGAACTACAGACTGTATCTCGCTCAGGCTCAGTATTCTTACTACTTTCCTGGTACGGTCAACTATAGGTACTACCATAAAGTTCCTTAACCTGAGTTTGTTCAGGTTCGACTTTGGCAACTCATCTTCGTATATGAACAACGGATCGGGCTGCAGATAATCCCTGAGTGAGTTATCGAACGTAAGCCCTTTGATAAATCCTCTACGCAGGTCGCCGTCAGTAAGTGATCCTACCAGCTTTTCATTTTCATCTACAACAATAAGAATGGTATTCTTTTTCAGATCGTTGAGCATTATCAATGCTTCACGGACGGTCTGGTTGCAGTAAAGTATATGTTTTTTGTCGATGTTTTTCATTGTAATGATCTTTTCTAATAACTAATACCACCGCAAAATACAGCGGTCAATAGCCATATGAAGATTATTACAAGGTGAATAACATCGTCGCAACATGGTGATAACATCTCATTTACATTGTATTTTTATCCCGGTCGGAAACTGCTGGGAATATTGACTATCCTGTCTTCCAGCCATAAAGCATTAGAAAGATCGCCGCATTGACAATACTGATACATAGCCAGTTTATTCATAAGTTGCCAGATCGGGCGAGTCATGACTCCTGTATTATTAGTGGCCTCAAGAAAGGCATTTCTCTGCCCCAGGTCTTTCAGTATCACACAGTTCAGCCAGTTGTTGGCTATACTGCCTTTCTTTGCTGTTACAAAACCGATATCTGTGCCGGCGAAGAAATGCTGATATAGCTCCGCCAATTCTTTTTTGTTAGCAAGTATGGCGTCCAGTTGTTCTAACTGTGCGCATGCCAACGCTGCATTCAGGTTAGGCATTCGAAAGTTATAGCCTACCTCATCGTGTACAAACTCCCATGCATGCGGCACTTTAGCCGTGGTTGAAATATGTTTTGCACGTTTTGCCAAAGCCTCATCATCTGTCACAATAGCGCCACCACCACCACAGGTAACTGTTTTATTGCCATTGAAACTAAAGGTACCCAGCTTACCAAATGTACCTGTATGCTTGCTATTGTAATAACTTCCTAATGATTCAGCAGCATCCTCTATAACCGTTATGTGCCAACGGTCGCATATCTCCACTATCTTATCAATACGACATGGGAAACCAAATGTGTGCATGGGAATACATGCTGCTATTCGTTTTCCTGTTTTGTTGTTGTATGCTGCACCATCTTTAATGGTAGCATTCTCTTCCAGGAATTTTTCCAGCGCATCGGGTGAGAGGCCCATAGTATCCCTGTCCACATCAACGAAAACGGGTGTTGCGTTGCCGTGTGCTATTGCATTGGCAGTAGCTACAAAGGTGAGTGGCTGGGTGATGACCTCATCACCTTGCTGTATACCTGCAACTATAAGCGAGAGTTGTAATGCTACCGTACCGTTAGTAGTAGCAACGGCATATTTAGCGCCTGTTATCTTAGCCATCATTTCCTCGAAACGATTGACATAGGCACCTACCGACGAAACAAAAGTAGAATCGATAGTATCTGCCAGGTACTTTTTTTCATTGCCACCAAAATAGGGCGCATGCAATGGAATAAACCCTTCAGGTGTTTTGAAAACTTCTCTTATATATGCGACAACTTCGTTAAACATTCTTGTACTTGTTGTCGTCAGGGTTCAGGATAAAGCCTGCTTCCAGCACCTCTTTTATCTGGCTGATACCATCCGGTACCGTAAAAACGAGGTCGAAGCCAAGTTGCTCTTTTATCTTGGTGAAGTCCACACGATAATCACGAGGATCCTCATTTTTAGAAACATATTTTACTTTGGCGTCCGGTATCTGCTTCAGTATCTCATCCACTATCATCTGCTTCTGGTAGTTCTCTTTCGTATCTCCTACGTTGAACACATTAAAAGCAACTTTTTCCTCTTCAGCTTCTATTACCGCTACTACTGAGCGGGCCAGGTCGTATACATGACAATAAGGCCTCCAGAACTGTTCACCGAATACCACCAGTTCCCTGCCTAGTGCCAGCTCCTTGGTGAATTCATTCACAGTCAGGTCGAAACGAGGGCGTAATGACAGGCCATATACAGTTGAAAAACGCAGGCATGTTGGTTTACATTTATTTGTATGTGGCTGGCTGAGCAAATAATGCTCCGTAGCCACCTTGGTTTCTGCATATAATGAAACCGGTGCCAGTTTAGAATTTTCATTCACATAGGCATCCGGGTCATCCATTTTGCCATAGTTGCTGCAGGTAGAAGCGAAAACGAATTTTGAAACGCCTTTTTCGTTGGCCACATCATAGAGCAGCTTACTGCCTTCCAGGTTGGTACTACGGGATAGTTCAGGATCGGCAGCGCAGGCGGGATCACCAACAATTGCAGCCAGGTGCGCTACACAATCCATTCCCTCAACTGCCTTTTCTACATCATGGCGGTTACGTACATCACCTTTTACAAATTCAAAATTGGCATAATTGAACATATCAATGATAGGTTCGCCGCCATACATAAGCTTGTCCAGAACGCGCACATGATAGCCTTTTTCGAGCAATTGCCGGGCTAGTACTGAACCTATATAGCCGGCACCGCCGGTAACAAGTATTTTTCGGGGCATAAAATATTACCTGTTTTTAGTTTGGTTACGACGAGGGCAAATATATAAAAGCAGCCCAAGTATAAAGAACAGGCAATGAACGATAACAAATTATTTATCGCCTGTCATCGGTTAAAATTGAATTAAAGGGTTTCTCAAAGGCTGGCTTTGTAATGTGGCCAGCAGATCGGGGTTATTGAGCACACTCTTTGCCACCTCTGCATGTTTCACATTGTGCATATCCGTGCCTATATAATCATACATACCCATATTGAACAGCTTTTCCGCCACCTGCTTTACCTGCTTACCATAATAGCCTGCTATGGCACCCAGGTTCATTTGCAAATAGCAGCCACGGTCTTTCAATTCTTCATATTTGTTGAAGTCGTGGTGGTAATACATGTACCTTTCGGGGTGTGCCATGATGGGCTGGTAGCCCTTGGAGGTCAGTTTGAATATGATATCATGCAGATTGATAGGCTCAAACATGAATGATATCTCTACCAGCACCTCATTCTTCCACACGGTGAGCAGTTGCTCCGTATCTAACAGTTGCAAAAAATAATCATCTATATAATATTCAGCCGCCGCATGTATAGGCATATCAATACCTCTTTCCTTCAACGCCTCTTTCAGGTCGGCCAGGCCATTGAGAATGGTACCGGGGGTATTGGCAAAATGGTCGACCTTGATATGCGGTGTTGTGACTATCTTTTTATAACCCAGTTGCTGCAAACTCTGCACCAGTTCTATGCTATCCTCTATACTCTGCGAACCGTCATCAATTGCGGGTATGAAATGCGAGTGCATATCCACACCGATAAACGACAGGTCATTGACCAATGGCTGGCCATTGTATGCATGGGTGATCTTTTCCTTCTTTGTGCCAAACAGTCTCGAAAACATATATATAATAACTTCTAAGAACTATAAAATTACGATATAGGCGGCAAAGCGGCTAATAACGGTTAGTTAATGTGCCGATATGCTTGCCGAATATATGGTATTAGCTACTTCATGGTTTATTTTGTTAAGTAATGTAATTGCCGGCTTAACTGAAAGCAATACCAGGCTTCTGTAAATAATTGATATAGAACCCATTGCAATAAAATTGTTAAGTAATGTTAAGTAAAAGGGCAAACGCACCGTATTTAACAACTCATAAAAAAGTCCCGCATGGGCGGGACTGAATCGGTTTGAATGGCTTTGATATGATGGTGGGTGGTGCATGGTTTTGGTTTATTATTATACTATCCCGCTTGGGCGGGACTTCCATAAAAGCATTCGCTTTTATTACAGCAAATATACGTAATTTTTGTCTGAATCAGGATTAAAAGATTTTAAGATTTACAAGATGTACGAATGTAGCGATACAATAGCTGTTCCGTTACATCCTCGTTGCTAATTAGGACGGGTGGGGGCATGACTACATATATAAAGGCTATTTTTCTTACGAATAACATTTAACTCTTCCGTTCTGAATACCGGTCGCAGACCGGGTAACCTGACAGACACAGTTCGTCCTGCGGAAGAACTGCGCCAGTGGGGGCGTGAGTGGAAAAATAAAATGCTTGTTAGATCAAAACAACAAGAAGATTAAATGACGGATTGTGGTGAGGTATATTAACCATCATAGTATTCATATTCAGTGTGATATCGAATTTTATAGTTGTATATTTCATGATGCGTAGCATAGATAAGTTTTTTGATGGCAAATCATATGTATATCAGTTGATGTATTTCTGTTTGTTGGTTTGCGTATTCAAAATCCTGTTATTACCTTTTGCTATTGCCTTAAAGGTCATTTACCCGGATATTTCTGTGCAGGGCAGCAGGCATACATGGTTTGATGGGCTGGTATACGCACCATTATTAGAGACGCTTATTTTTCAGTTATTGATTATAAGGTTACTATTGCTAGTGTCTTACTTTAAGCAGCGACCCCTATTAATATTTTGTATATCCGCCTTGCTCTTTGGTGTGGCACATACAGGTAATACAACTGTATTGAATGCTACTTTAGCAGGAATTGTACTCGCTTATATATATCATTACTATTATTCTCGCGCACAAAGTGGTAAGGCATACTGGAGTACAGCTATTGTTCATTCTGCAAGTAATTTGTTTGCAATGTTGGCTGCTATGTTGCTTACATGACGGTTGAACGAAGGATATGCCCTTTCCGCCTTTGTTGGTGTTCTTCACCAACAAACCTCGTGCAGTACAAGTTGCAGGTGAAGAACACACTGCAACGGATTAGTGGTATATCCAGCCATAGCCTAGAAGGTGTATAGGTATGATGTGGCGAGATTGCCAGGTGTTGTGTGTCCACGTTTGGGCGAGATCACCACGTCGGTATTGATATTCATAAATACCTCCTCGTGATGACGGGAGTGGGGTGTTGTGTGTCCATGTTTGGGCGAGATCACCACGTCGGTATTGATATTCATAAATACCTCCTCGTGATGACGGGAGTGGGGTGTTATGTGTCCATGTTTGGGTGAGATCATCACGTCGGTATTTACATTCATAAATACCTCCTCATGATGACGGGAGAGGGGGTGTGATGACGGGAGGGGGGTGTTATGTGTCCGTGTTTGGGTGAGATCATCACGCCGGTATTTACATTCATAAATACCTCCTCATGATGACGGGAGAGGGGGTGTGATGACGGGAGGGGAGTTTTCACCGTGCAATAGTTTTTCTACTTTTCCTCAACCTTTTTGCATGAAAATTGTCTATTTCGGATATTTGGAATGAATATGAGACATATTGCCGCATTACTACTCGTTTTTCTTAGCTATACAATTGCAGGATATGCCCAGCGTACGGGGCCCTCGGGCATACTTACCGGTACGGTAAAGGATAAGCAGACACAGGAGCCTATCCCCAGCGTGAGCATATCGCTGGAGGGGGCCAGCCTGGGCACGGTAACGGATATTGATGGGAAATTCACCATTGAGAACATTCCGCCAAAGAGTTATAACGTCAGGATAAAATCCATCGACTATAAGGAGATCATGCTGAATAATATCGTGATCACTACGGGTAATGCCGAGATCTTGCAGGTAGAACTGGAGAAGAACAGCATCAACCTGGACGGCGTGGTGATACGCAGCAACCCATTCAGCAAGTCGGCAGAAACGCCTTTGTCGTTACAATCGCTCTCTGCACAGGAGATAAAGAGCAACCCGGGTGGAAACTTTGATATATCGCGCGTGATACAGGCTTTCCCCGGTGTGGGTGGTACTTCGGGTTCGGTAGGTGGCTACCGTAACGACCTCATCATTCGCGGTGGCGCGCCTAATGAAAATGTATATTACCTGGATGGTATAGAGGTGCCTGTCATCAACCATTTTGCCACGCAGGGCAGCGCGGGCGGGCCTACGGGTATCGTCAATACCAACTTCATCAGCGAGGTGAACCTGTACACTTCGGCCTTTCCTGCCAAGTATGACAACCCGCTGTCGGGCGTGCTGGAAATGCAGCAGCGCAGCGCCAACCCTGATAAGGTGCAGCACAATGTAAGGCTCAGCGCAACGGAGCTGGCTTATAGTGTTGACGGGCCGATAAAAAAGGACAAGCTGACCTTCCTGGCATCGGCCAGGCGCTCTTACCTGCAACTGCTGTTCAAACTACTGGATGTGCCGATACAGCCTTCGTACTGGGATTTCCAGTATAAGGTGGATTATAAGATCAACGACAAGCTGAGCTTTTATACACTGGGCATTGGCGCGATAGACAACTTCAGTTTCCTGGTACCACAGGAGCTGACACCGGAGAATGTGTACATCCTGAAAGGCAACCCTACCATCAACCAGTGGAACTACACAAACGGGTATGGACTAAAAGGTTTGGTAAAGAACGGCTACTGGAACCTGACCTTCAGCCGCAATATGCTGGACAATGAGCTGAACCGTTTTGAGGACAACCAAAACCCGGTAGAATCGGAAAGGATACTGAAAGTAAAATCGCAACAGGCGGAGAACAGGACGCGCTTTGTATGGAATAAATACTTTGACCACTGGAGCTACAGCTTTGGGGTAGTGGGTCAGTTCTGCGAGTTCTCCAATGATTACTATACAAGGGTGCGCAGCGAGATTAAAGATGCTAATGGCAACGTGGTGCAGCCCGCATTCGCTGTGCAGGGAAACACCTCGCTCAACTTCTTCCGCTATGGTGCTTTTGCGCAGGCGGCGGTAAAACTGTTCAAAGAGCGTATGACGGTATCGGCAGGCCTGCGTACAGATGGAAATACATTTACCAGCAACGGTAATAACCTGGGCAAGACCATCTCGCCAAGGCTTACCGCATCAGTATTTGTTGCAGAGAACCTGAAGTTCAATACCTCGGCAGCACGCTATTATAAGATACCCACCTATACGGTACTGGGTTTCCAGAGCGGTGGTGTATATGTGAACAAGGGAAGTGATTATATACAGAGCGACCACCTGGTAGCCGGTTTTGAATACCTGCCTGCGCGTGATACCCGTTTTACACTGGAAGGTTTTTATAAGCAATACAGCAATTACCCGGTATCGTTGATAGACAGTATATCGCTGGCTAACAAGGGTGGCGATTTCAATGTGCTTGGTAACGAGCCTATCACCTCAACAGGTAAAGGCAGGAGCTATGGCGTGGAGTTCCAGTTTCAGCAAAAGCTGACGAAGAATTTCTTTGCGATACTTTCTTATACCTATTACTTCAGCGAGTTTACCAATGCTGACGGTGTGTACAAGCCGGCTTCGTGGGACAACCGTCATTTGTTGTCCTTTATCGGGGGCTATAAATTCAAACGTAATTATGAGTTGGGCGTTAAGTTCCGTTACCAGGGCGGTGCGCCCTATACGCCATTCGACCTTGCAGCTTCTCAACAGAACTACCTGACCACAGGTTCGGGCATAGCTGACAACAGCCAGTTCAATACTTTGCGTTTAGGTGCTTTCCACTCGATGGATATACGCCTGGATAAGAAATGGAACTTCAGGAAATGGGCGCTGGATGTATTTGTAGACGTGACCAATGTGTACCGCAGCGTGCAGCCGCAGTACCCGCAATATACTTTCCAGCGTACGCCGGATAATACCGCTTTCGCCACAACTGACGGGCAACCTGTACAGATGGACGGCAGCAACGCGATACCTTATATAATCAAGCAGGGCGACCCGGTATCCATACCTACTATCGGGTTCATACTGGCCTTTTAGGTTTAGTATATCTCGTGGTTGGTCTTGTATTTCCTGAGGCGTTTTTCGGCACGCTCCAGCTTGCCGTATATGGCATTCTTTTCTTTTGATGTCCACACGTCGTCGGCGGCATAGTCTTCCATAGCCTGCTTGATGATCTCCTGCTCGCGCATCAGCTTATTGTATTCCAGCTCTGAGACCTTTTTTTTCTTATAGGCCGCTTTTATCTCTTTTTCCTGTTTCTTCTGCCTGTCCTTCAGGTCTTGCTGGGCATAACCCATTATGCCGGTGCCTAACATAAACATGACCAGCAACGTAATGAATTTTGACTGCATAACTATACTATTTGGCTGCCCTGAAATTACAAAATCCTCCTAATGGAATTAATGACCATGGTCATGTCCCGCATGATCATCAACGGGGTTTATCATATCTATCGGTGACTGTATCCGCTCTACTCCTGTACGGCTGATGAGCGTATCCAGCAGCGTTCTTTCCTGCGGTGTCCAGCGGATATCATTTTTCAACGTGTGCTGCATGCTTTCGCGGGCTTTGTCTTTATGCCCTGCAGCCATGTATACTTCTGCGAGGTAGAGGTAAGATTTGTCGTTCTGATCATTCAGGTTGATGGCTTGTTCAAAGCTGGCTATGGCATCTTCCAACAGTGCTTTGTCACCTGTTTTGTGCCAGAGGTTACGCGCGCAGATGCCATACATAAAATAAGCGAAGTCGTTTGTCTTGTCTAATATCAGGTAATCGTCCAGGTTGTCCATTGCGTCTGCAAAATCACCTTTGCTGATGGCCAGACTGGCCAGGCCCAGGTATGCTCCCATGTTCTCGTCGTCATATTCAAGTACCCGCTCAAAATACATGCGTGCACTGTCTCTTTTCAGTTGTTTTTCCTGCGGGCTCTCGCTGAATTCAGCATCGCCCAGCATGCTTTGCCCCACAATGCCCAGTGCTTCAGGGTCTTCGGCAAAGTCGGTAATGATAGGCGCGCGCATCATTTTTAGCGTCAGCCGGTAGTTCTGTACCATATTGTAGAACCTGCCTGCATACAGCGGCGCGTATTTTTCATTTTCTTTCTCGTAAGAGACAGCGGGGTTGAATAATGTGTTGAGTGCAACGGCCCAACCGGGGTCTATGGCTTCCTGTGGCCAGTCGAACAATCGTTGGGCGGCAGGTCCGTGGTTGATGGGCTCGTTCTCCTCTGTATCCCTGAGCAGTACCAGGCATACCGGATCAATATGCACTACGTTAAAACCTTCCTGCCAGTACAGCAGTTGCTGCAGCGTGGTAAGCTGTGATGTACTCAGCACTACATAGTTGAACTTATAAGTGGAATCAAGCTCGTAAAAACCGGTAGGCCGGGTGTATAGCTTAAAATAATCGTCAAAGAATTTCGCCGGGAATATGTCCAGGTCGCGCAGGTCGATATAAGATTTGAACTGCGGGTAGAGATCCCATAGCAGGTACGACGACACAAAATAGTCGGAGAAGGCCGGGCCTTTCAGCTTGTATGCCTTTATAAAATCTGCCGCTGAAGTAGGGTTGTGCAGCGTGTTGAGGTGTATACCATATCTGTTGGGAGATTTGGTGAACTTATAGTATTTATTGCTGACGATGGATATATAAAAAAGCACACCCAAAGCAGCACTCACCAGCAAGGTACGTTTGGCCGCTTTGATGTAAAAATCTTCCGTATCCAGTTTCCTCATTTTTACGACCCATACCAACATAATAGCCACCGATGGCATCAGCACTATTTGTGCAAAGGGTATGTTGCGGTTGGCGGTCATAGACAAATAACCCATGACCGGAATAGACAACAGATAGCCCACCAGCAACGGGCTGAATACCAGCGGATATTTACCTTTTCGGCTTTGCATGATACGGGCTGTCCAGAACAGGCAAACGATCGCCAGCATGGTGATATGTGCCTTGCCCTGGATGGTCCAGTATTCGGGTTGCGATATAGAAAAAAGCTCCGTAGTGTATTTATTGGCTGATAACTGCCTGAATATTTCCAGTGAATGCAACCACAGTTCTGTAAAATTCGGGTTGATGAGAATAACGGCAGCCATAGCGACACCCAGCAATGTTAAACGGATGGCCTGCTGCAAGTAGCCTTTGTTCTTATCTAAAAGATGGGCTATGAATCCACCTGCTGCATACAAACCAATGATGGCCATACCAACAGGATAGCCTTCGTGCATATTGGCCCAGAGGCATTGCAATGGTACCAGCCACCCTATTCTTTTCCATGACAGGTCTTTAGATTGCCAGAGAATGAAGAGGTACAATGCAGCCATCAGGTGGCTGATCATCTCTGGGCGGCCCGCCATCCTGAACTCGCTGATGGCCAGGAATAATAATACAGCAGTAGTAGAAAAAAGCGTGGACACCTGTTGGCCCATGTGTTTGGATATATTGACCAGCAGTTTCAGCAGCAGGTAAACAATAGCCACGTTCATTATTGCCTGTAGCAGCATTACCCCGTGTGGCCCGAGCCCTTTTTCGAGGAAGGCAGCCAACACTTCATACAGCCATTTGACATTGACCCACTTTGTACCCTCCATGGTGTAAGAGAACATATCGGTATGTGTTACTTCACCATGCTCCAGCATCCAGCGGCCGGTAAGCAACTGCCACCACATATCGGGTTCGCGCAGTTGTTTCATACCCACAACAAAGGCACAGATATAACAAATGATATAAGGGAGTCTCGTCAGTTTCTTTTGCATGTATCAGCAGTTTCTCAAAATACTGACTGAAAAATACACATTTACTGTTTGGTTAAAAAATAAAAGGAAAGACAAACATCAGCCTGTCTTTCCTTCTTCATATCACCCCATCCTCTGTTTTAAAGTTATTTGACGAGTATCGTCGTTCCCAGGTCGGTAGTTTGCCCATAACCGACGGCAATATTATTCAGGGTTACATCGATATATATTGCTACTGATGCATCATAAGTTATATCATACACTCCTTCGGGCAAACCTGTGAACATATAGAAACCATCGTCTGCCGGTATTGCTGCATAGGTCTCTGTGCCGTTAGTAGCATATACAGTTACATTTGCATCTGCCGGTTTCACATAACCTTTTATCCTTCCGTCTGTAAGTGATGAATAAGCACGGATAACCGGCTTTAACTGGTACTTGCCATTGCCCGTCTCAACAATTGATTTTCCGGCATCAAAATCTATCCATACGTTATATGAACCGCCTGCTATAAATTCCTGGTTGAGGTTCAGTTTCAAACCACTTTGCTGCGCAGAAGGTGTATTTAAAGTATGAACCTGATCGTCAATAACAACAGAGTTGTTGCTACCCAATATCAATCGTACCTGGCTTATTTTGCCTGGGGGTAATTCTGTACGAGCCAGCAGTGTATCTGTACCATTTCTCAGGTCTAATAAATTATAAACGCCGGCACGTACAGGTGTCAGTGTTACTGCTGCTCTTCCTTCCATTGTTACTTCTACCTGTTGTATATCGATGTAGACAGCGTCATAATTGGCAGGGTCATCGGTAAGCCTGAAGTTGATGCTTGCCTTCTGCGAGTTGTCAGTTATCGTGCTCTCTTTTTTATTACATGCTGTAAAAAGCATGATCACCGATGCCATACCTAATACTAATCCCGAAAAGCTTTTTATATTCATTTTCATAATTATCCGATTTAGTTTTTCCGTAAATAGTTAGTATAAAAGTTGATACCTTTTACCAACAATACGTGACCCCGGATTGTTGGTAAACAAATGTTAAACCCGCATAATTAATTGAAATTAAATACTTTAGACACGCCCTAAAATAAAAGTCCCCGCACAGGGCTAACCTGTACAGGGATATGTATTACTAATTACAGATTTTTTTAGCCTTTGCTATCTGTTTCTTCTTTGGCTGCACCGTCTGCAGCATCGTCTTTGGTTTGTTTGCACTGCATAATGAAATATTCATTTGCACGACTGCCCCAGAAAGGCTCGTTCATATTTCCTTTCTCTTCTTTTTCAAACAATGGCTGTGCTTTTTCAAAATAACTGAGCGCGTTTTTTGCGCCACCGCCAAATGCTTTTGGTGTAAAGTAGGTAGCGGTTCCTTTCATATAATATATGCGTGGGTTCTCTTCGTTCAGCTCTTTGGCAGATCTCAGGTTGTCGTCGAACAGTTTGCCGTATTTCTGCCAGCGGTTCTTGCCGTCTACTGCCATGCGTGCCTGTGCCAGCATAGCGCGCAGAATAAATGTCTCGTCATTGTCCTTGCCTAGAATACTTACAGCCTCATCCAGTTCCACATCTGCTTCGTCCAGCAGTGCATCTTTCTTTTCCATTTCATCCTGTGGCATCATAAATGACATCTGCGCTTTGGCATAAGCCATGTAGTAATGTGGCGCCCATTCGTCTTTCCATTTTTTTGCTATCAGTCCCAGCTTGTTGGCCTGGGCTGTTTTTACGGTTACGTCCCGTGTGCTGTCAAATGCGCTGAATGTTTTCAGTAGCGTGCTGTTCATGTCCTGTGCTCCACATTGAATATACATGAGTGCAGCAGTTGCGATAAGTAAAATGTAACGTGTCATAATTGTAGTTTTTCTGATGTATATATTTTTTAGTTTTTATAATTCATCCAGGTCGAAAGCAGATAGCGAGAAATTCACCCCGACAAATACCGAACGGTATATAGCCGGTATCATAGGCGTGCGTGTATTGCCGCTATACCTGTATCCGAATATGTTCTTATGGTTAGTAACATTGTCGACACCTGCGTATATAACGGAGAACCATTTGCCGAAGGAGTGCAGGTAGTTCACTGTGATACTCAGGTTATGAAAATCGGGTGTCCTGTCTCCCAGGAAAGTAGTATTTGCCGGGTTGTAATAAGGCCTGCCGCTTGCATAACTATATGTGGCATTTACTTGTGTTGACCATTTAGGTATAAAGTATTTGGTAACTACACTCAGGTTGTTGGTTGCAATAAAGTCTGGTTGCGCTTCTGCCAGGTAGTTTTTATATAACCTGCGTGTATCGATATAACTATACGATATCCAGTAGTCGCCGTTTTTTATTGTTTTCCTGTCTCTCCAGAACAGTTCAAGGCCTTGTGCGTAACCATAGCCTGAGTTATCAACCATTCCTGTAGGCTGACGGTAGGTGTTGGCGTTGTATACAGTAGTGAGTCGCTCACGCACCAATTGATTATAGTCTTTATAATATGCTTCCAGTCTTAGTGTACGGTCGTTATCCATATACTGGTAGTTGGCTATGTAGTGTATGGAATTTTGCAATTTAGGGCGATAGCCGAGCAGGTAATACTGGGGGTCTGCCAGCTGGTAGAAAATACCGCTCGCCAATGAGAACTGTCCATGTTCTCCTGCACGCAGCGCAGCTGCCAGTCGCGGAGCTACTGCATCCTGGTTCACCAAAGCACTGTGCTCGTATCGTACACCAGGCTTTAGTGCCAGCCAGTACAGCGGGCTCCATTCTGCCTCTGCATAACCGGCTACCTGTGTTTCTTTGAAGTTATTATTATATACAGAGAACGTCCTGTCGTACATGAACTGTTGTATCTCAGTTCCCAGCAGTACATTTATTTTTGTACCACCGTAGTATTTACCTTCCAGCCTCATCTGTGCCCTGTCGTCTTTGTTTACAACCGGTGTGCCATTGTAGTTGATGTCGTCCTGGTTGTAGCTGTACATACCTGCGGCGTACATACCCCATTTGGCTTTCCATATCTGGTTGTACGACAGAACAGTATAAACGTTACGGTTCTTCAACCCGAAGTCCAGCGTTTGTGTGGCGTCACTTGGGTCGGGCAGGCGGGTGCCGTTCTGAAACTGTGCATAGTTGACCAATGCTTTGAAGATGCCTTTGTCGTTAGGCTTGTAGGTATATTTTAATGAGCCACCTCCGCCTTTTGGTACATCATAAAAATCAAAATTGGTTTTGGCTATACCATAGAAGGGTGTAAGGTTGGTATAATTGGCAGAGCCTTCTATGCTCGACTTTTTCAGCAGCTTGGATGCAGACAGGTATACACCGGCCATATTAACGCCTGTATTGATGGTACTCTTATCAGGCTGGTCGTTACTGTTCAGCTCCAGCACCGATGATAATGCCTGTCCATAGCGCGCACTGTAACCACCGCTGCTGAACGACACACCTTTGAACTGGAACGGGCCGAACCTGCTGCGTGCTGCAACGCCGGGTGCAGTGCTTAGGAATGCATTCTGTGCCACCATACCATCAATGATAACAGCCGCTTCGCTGGCATCACCTCCACGTACGAATAGTCCAGTCTGCGTACCTTGTTGCTGCGTGCCAGGCAGGGTTTGTATCGCTTTTACCACATCTGCCTGCGCACCTGCTGTTGTTACAATGTCAAGGGGTTTCAGTATCGTAGCTTCACTGCCCGACGCCTCAAACGATCCGGCGGTTACGGTCACGTTCTTCAACCTTACCGCACCTCTTTTCATTTTCAGTTCAACATCCGTTATGTTGCCATTAATAGTTATCGGCTTACCGGCATTTTGGTAGTCCATCGCCTCTACCACAATAGTTTGTTGCCCTTTTTCTTCAGTCTCGAAAGAGAAGGTACCACTACTGTCTGTAGTAGATCCGTCAATAGTATTGAGCAGGTAAACGCTGGCGCCGGGGATGGGCTCGCCTGCCATAGTTATTATCTTTCCACTGATGGTAGATTGTGCCATAGCCTGCACAATCGTGAACATTCCAACGAATAAGACTAATGATAAGCGTAACAGTGTGTGCATTCGGGGTGTTTATTGTTTGGCAAATGTAAGCCAGACAATTGTATGACAAAACTATGTTTCGGCAAAAAGAATATTACTGTCGGTAAACGGATAGTATACAGCGGTGAATGTTACCCCTTTTCGGCGGCATAAACGAATGTGACTTTTTTATACGTACAACAGCTCTTTACGGATAGATTTATAGAATTGCTGTTCTATCCCTTTGCGCATTGTAACATCTACTTTCCTTTCCAGTAGCTGTTCCAGCTCTTCTTCCAGGTCAGTAAAACGGAGGCCGGGGTTCTTGTCAAAGGTCACCAGTAGTTCAATATAACTATCATGCTGAGCCTCGCCCCTGCTGTACGAACCAAACAAAGCTACCTCCGTAACACCATAACGGCGTTTTAAGGATGTTTTGACATTTTTAAGCTTTGATAATATTTGCTGCGCCTCTTGCATAAGCTTAAGTTACGGAAAACTAATTGATATTCCGATACTTATTAACTCAGGGTTAATTGTATAAATAACTAATAGTTATTGAAATACCCCTGTTCAATAACTGTTGTCAATAACAAAGAATGTTAATATTGCAAATAAAGGGTTATCGCCATAATACTTCACTGATTGTTATATTTTTATCCAGGGATGAAAAAACATGTTTCAATTATTGCTTGTGCATTTGTATGTATAATGCTGCTACAGCACAGGTATACGCATATACCCAAAGCAGGTAACGAAACATTGAAACTTACTACATGGGATGCATTTGGCTATTATATGTACCTGCCATCTGTTGTGATATATGATGACTATAAAGAACTGAACTGGCTACCGCAGAAGGAAGAACAATATCATCTTACCGGGGGCGGGTTGTACCAGGCCGGCAAAGCGAAAAACGGTAATTATGTATATAAATACCTGGGCGGTGTGGCTTTACTAGAGTCGCCATTTTTTGTAGTAGCACACCGGTTGGCGCCCTACCTGGGTTATTCGCAAGATGGTTTTTCCGCTCCTTACCAGTACGCTATAGCAATAGCTGCATTGTTTTACGCCTTTCTCGGCATATTTGTACTACGGCGTGTACTTAAAGAATATTTTGATGACGGGATAGTTGCCATTACCATATTGTTGTTGTGCCTGGCCACGAATTTTATACAGTATGTAGCCGTTGATGCTGCCATGAGCCACGTGTATATATTCCCGTTGTATTCGTTGGTGCTGTATACTACCATGCGCTGGCATCAGCGGCCTTCTGCGTTCATCGCTGCGGCAACGGGCTACATCATAGGCCTGGCTACTATCTGCCGCCCTACTGAAGCCGTGATGTTATTCATTCCTTTGTTGTGGAATACATATAACAAAGATATAGCTAAAGCAAAGTGGCGAATGGTAAAAGCAAACAGGCCACATGTTGTTGCTGCCATTGTTGGCGGAGTTGCAGGTATACTACCTCAACTCATTTACTGGCATTCAGCATCCGGGCAATGGATATACGACGTTGGCAGCGCATGGGATTTTCTTACACCGCACCTACAGGTACTTGTTGGCTGGGAAAAGGGTTGGTTGATCTATACACCTGTTACCATCTTCTTTATAGCCGGACTTTTTTATCTCAAAAAATATCCCTTAAGAAATTCCGTACTCTGGTTTTGCATCCTGAACATATACATCATAATAGCCTGGCGCGACTGGCATTACGGAGGAAGTTACAGTACAAGGGCACTTGTGCAGAGCTACCCTGTTTTTGCATTTGCCCTGGCTGCATTTGTGCAGCATATACGTACATCATCGTGGCGTTGGCTGTTCTATATTGCCGGCTGTTATCTTATCGGGCTCAACCTGTTTCAACTGGAGCAATATGCAAAGACCATCATTCATTACAGGGATATGAACAGGCTGTATTACGGTGCAGTATACCTGGACACAGATCCTACTCCACTTGATATGAGCCTGCTGGATAATGATGAAGTGCTGCATAATGAAAGCGGATATAACACTACTGTATTGGCACAGGCAGATGAAGAAACCCCGGTAAAACTTGTTGAGGGTGAAAAAGGTATTATTTGCAAAAAGACGTTGCATACAGACAATGCTCAGGATACATGGATAAAAGCAAAGTGTAGCGTAAAGGTCAAAGATGGTTTCTGGGAAGGATACCTGAATATTCAGTTACAAAAAGGAGATTCAGTAAAAACGGCCAGGGCCAGGCTTGCCAATCCCATCAGCCGGAACCAGCAATGGAACAGCTATGAACTGCATATGCATGTACCTGATTATTTTTCAGATGGAACTGTAACAGTATTTCTGAACAGGGATATATCTACTTTTGATGCCGACATCAGAAATGCAGAAATTATTCTGTTGACAGAATAGATGCAAAACGATGTTATGACATGACAGTGACCATTAAATGACACGCTTTTATTTGATGCTGCAACCATCACAGCTACTTTTACAGGAGTTGAAAACACTACGCAGTACATTTTTTCACGCATCATCAACAATACACTCATTATGAAAAAGCTATACTTCCTGCTGTGCTTATTGCCGGCGTGTTATTTACAGGGGATTGCGCAAACTGGGGTCGAGATACTGGTTAATAACCGTTCGTTAGGAGCAGTACAGAAATACGATGAGACAGGCAAGTATCTTGGTGACTTTATCAGCCCGGGCGGAGGTGGATTGAGCGCGCCGGAAGATATTCTTTTTCACCCGGATGGTACTGTGTTGGTGACAGGTAATAATAATTCTTACATAAAAAGATATGATAGTAAAACGGGAGCATTCATAGGAGATTTCTCAAAAGGATTTGTTCTGAATAAGCCATCCAAAATGTCTATCGGTCCTGACAGCCTTATATATGTTACACAGTGGGGTTCGGCCCAGGACAAAGTAGTTCGCTTTGACCTGCAGGGCAATTATGTAGATCAGTTTACCAGTACGCCTGCTCCTAAAGGTCTGGGTCACGTATGGGATGCTAAAGGTAATTTTTATATCTCGTTGTATGCCAATGGCGGCGATGGTGTGGTGCAACGTTTTGACCCTATGGGCAACGATATGGGTGTATTCGTCAATACCAACATCTTGCAGGGCCCGACCAATATATGGTTTGATACCAACGGCGACTTGCTGGTAGAAGACTGGACCCTGGGCAAAGTGTTGCGTTATGATTCTTCTGGTCAATATATCAGTACTTTTGTTACTGGCATGACCAACCCAGAGGGAATAGCTTTTCTACCCAATGGTGATATGCTTATAGGTGACTGGGGTCAGGATGCAGTACACCTGGTAAAACCTGATGGTACACTTTTGGGATTATTTTGCACAGGCAACGGTCTTACAGACCCTAATTGCGTGAAGGTTCGACCGGCAACATCAGTAAATGTGGAAGCCGTAGATAAAAATGTTGTTTTCGTAGTACCTACAGTTGGCAGGCAGTTTTTAATAAGTACACATAATACATCCCCAATACAAGTCTCCGTTATTAATTCATGCGGGCAACAAGTAGAGCAATATAATACTACCGGGAATGGACAATGGGATGCACATAGTTATCCTGTGGGGGTATATTGCATCACCGTTTACACTGATGGACAAAGGTATACCGAAAGGGTATTGGTAATCGATTAGGTTACATGATATTTATCAACGAGGTAAGATCAGCTGGTATAATATTTATCGCAAGGTCTCATGCAATATTACATATTGAAATAATCATGCTTTTGACAATAAATAAAACGGCATAACAATTTAACCCTTTACCCTTTTAGCTATCTTTGCCACGAAATACAAAAAACTACAATGCTTCCGATACAACTATTCAGGCAGAACAGGGACTTGGTGATAGCCGGGCTGGAAAAGAAGAATTTTAAGGAAATAGAACTGGTTGACAGGATCATCGGGCTGGATGAGCAACGCCGCCATATACAGGCAGAGAATGATAGTATTCTTGCCGCTACCAATGCTGCCTCGAAAGAGATAGGCAAACTGATGGCATCTGGCAAGAAAGAAGAGGCAGAACAGGCCAAAGCACAAGTGGCACAGAACAAAGACAAGACCAAAGAGCTGACTGAAAGGCTGAATGAACTGGAAGCAGAACTGCAAGATACGATAGTGAAGCTACCCAACCTGCCACATAACAGTGTTCCTGTGGGTAAAACCCCTGAAGATAATGAGGTGGTGCGCCAGCATGGTGAGACCCCTGACCTGAGTGCTCAAAAACTGCCACATTGGGAATTGACGGAAAAATACGGCCTGATAGACTTTGAAACTGGCACCAAAATAACAGGTAGTGGATTCCCTGTCTATATGGGATTAGGGGCAAAACTGCAACGCGCACTTATCAGCTTCTTCCTGGACCATAATATCAACGCAGGGTATAAGGAATACTACCCACCTTATGTGGTGAACGAAGAAAGTGCCTTTGGTACCGGTCAGTTGCCGGATAAAGAAGGCCAGATGTACCTGACACAGGATAATTATTACCTGATACCAACAGCCGAAGTACCGGTGACCAATATTTACCGCGATACAATTACTGCCGAGGCCGAACTACCGGTTAAGATGACCGCTTATACGCCGTCGTTCCGCCGTGAGGCAGGATCTTATGGTAAGGATGTACGAGGGCTGAACAGGGTGCACCAGTTTGACAAAGTAGAGATAGTGCAGATAGCACATCCTGACAGGAGTTATGAGGCATTGGAAGAAATGGTTGTTCATGTAGAGCAGTTACTGAAGCTACTGGGGCTGCAATACCGCATTCTACGATTGTGTGGTGGTGATATGAGTTTCACTTCGGCGCTTACTTATGATTTTGAAGTGTACAGTGCGGCGCAGGAACGCTGGCTGGAGGTGAGCTCTGTATCTAACTTTGAGACCTTCCAGAGCAACAGGATGAAGATACGTTACAGGGAAGAGAATGGTAAGCCGCAACTGGCGCATACACTGAACGGTAGCTCGCTGGCACTACCGCGTATTATGGCCTGCCTGCTGGAGAATTACCAATCGCCTGAAGGTATCAGGATACCTGAAATACTGGTACCTTACTTCGGAAGAAATATTATTAATTAATGAAATGCCCATTCGGCTATCCTGAATAAATTTGATTTATCAATGATACAAAGAATTCAAACAGTCTGGTTACTGGTAGCATCTTTGCTCAGTTTGCTATTGTTCTACTTCAATATAGTAACCATCAATTACGCAAGTACAGGAAGCGAGATCAACCAGAGTTTTACATTACTGGGTTTTGGTGTACAGGGCTATTTACTGGCAGCACTTGCAGCAGTATTAGTAGTATTGCCGCTTGTGGCCATATTCATGTTCAGGAACAGGAAGAAGCAGTCGCTGATGACCATATTAGCTATGGTGCTCAACTTCGGGTTTGTCGCTTTTTCCATTATGAGCATTGACTCTTTTACTACCAATCACAAACCGGCAGTTACAGGAAGTTCATACGGACTGGCTGCATTTGTGCCTTTGGTGTCTGAAATATTCCTTTTTATGGCCTGGCGTGGTATTCGTAAAGATGAAAAGCTCGTCAGGTCGACAGACAGGTTGAGGTAAAGCTAAATACCTACTGATATACCGGCGCAGAAGTTCAGGTTGCTGAAGGGTACCTGTGATGTGGGCGCTGTATTCATACTGCCGCTGTTAGTACCTTTTCGCTCATATTTGGTTGTTCTTTGCGAAGGGTGCACCTGGTTCAGCAGGCTTTGCCCGTTCTCAGAATAAGCTGCTAATACAGACTCTTTGAAGTATAGTGTTGTTGACATAATGCCCGCTTCCGCCCATGCCTGCAGGCGTTTGGTAGCTTTGAACTTTACACCCATAGCGCCTGAGAATCCAACATTGAATCGCATTTTGTACTGCTCTATCATGTTCCAGGTAGTGGTGACGTATGAGTTGGTTGCTTCATTGTATCTTTCTTCAGTATAGGTTACGTCTTGTGTTATGCCTGACTGTATAGGTAGTACCACACCACCTCGTGCATAAGCATTGATTTTGCCACCTGTCTGTAATACCACAGCGGGAGTAATGAATACAGGCTGGTCAGCATGTTGTTTAGTGTTGATACTGGTTTTCAGATCCGGAGATTCTAAATAGACATCTGATTCCATTTGCTGTGTTGTCATGGCAAGATTGGCTGCCAGCTCTACGCCTATGTGTTTGTTCAGCATCAAACCCAATCCCAGTATTGCCTGCAGACCTGATGAGAAAGAAGCTTTTTTATAATCGAAGGTCTCTGATGTGTTAGTGGGCAGGTTGTAACCGGAATAGCTGCCATTATAAGGTAATACCGCGTTCAGGAATCCTGCGTATACTGAACCTTCAACATAACCTCCATGTGCGGTAGCATAGCCGAAACCGCCCCTGAAGTACATTTCCTGTGCATGAGATGTTGTGCTTTGCAGTAAAAACATCAGCAATATCGGTGTCAGTATCTTTTTCATATCCTTCGGTTTGCTTGTTAAATATAAAGCAAATGCGCGTTGTATGAACAACGCGCATCAATTATCACCTGTTTTATTTTTTACGCTTCATGCAGGCTTCTATCTCCTCTACCGTTATCGGTATGTCTTTGAAGAGGTCGATATGCCCGGTTTTTGTGAGCCATATATCGTTCTCTATACGAATGCCCATCTGCTCTTCTTCAATATACAAGCCGGGCTCCACCGTGAAGACCATACCTGCCTGAACAGGCTCTGTGCGTGTGCCCAGGTCGTGCACGTCTATACCCATGTGGTGCGATATGCCATGATACAGGTATTTTCGGTAAGCCGGGTTAGCAGGATCCTGGTTCTTGATATCTGTTTTGGTAATCAATCCCAGTTTTATGCATTGCTTCTCCATCTCTGCACCAACCTTATCTGTATAGTCTACTACAGATATACCGGGCTTCAGTATCTTTTTAGCATAGTTGTGTACATGCAACACTGCGTTATATACTTCTTTCTGGCGCTTGCTGAATTTACCGTTCACGGGAATGGTACGTGTCAGGTCTGATGCGTAGTTGCCGTACTCGGCGCCAAAGTCCATCAGTATCAGGTCACCATCTTTACATTCGCGGTTGTTATCTACATAGTGCAGTATACGCGCGCTGTCGCCTGAGGCTATGATGCAGTCGTAAGCGTGTTTGGTAGCCCTGTTGCGCAGGAACTCGTGCGTTATCTCTGCTTCTATTTCATATTCCATAACACCGGGCTCGATGAAGTCCATCACCCTGCGGAAGGCCTTGTGTGTGATGTCTACCGCCTGTTTTATCACGTCTACCTCCGCTTTGGTTTTGATGCCACGCAGGTCTTTCATGATACGTGCAGCACGCTCATAATTGTGCAGCGGATAGCGCTCCATGATACTGCGCACGAAAAGCAGGTCGGTACGCGGTAGAGCAGTGTCCAGCCTGTCGTTCTCGTTGCTGTTCAGGTACACATTGTCGGCGTTGTGCATCATCACCTGCAATACCGGGTCAATGCTGTCCATCCATTGTATGTTCTGAATGCCGGATATAGCCGTCGCTTCTTCTTTGCGCAGTTTGTGACCATACCATTTTTCTACATCAGCGTTGGGGCGTTGCAACACCAGCACTTCCCTGGCCGACTTGTCTGGATTATCAGGGAATAATATGACCATACTTTTTTCCTGCACTATACCCGACAGCCACAGTACGTCTGAATTTGGTTTGTAGGTATATAATGCGTCTCCGTTCGTTGGCAATTCAGGATTGCCAGGGAAGATGGCAATTGAATTGGGTTTCATTTTTTTTATGAAACGTTTCCTGTTTTGCGTGTACAGATCGGATGGAATCGGTAAATATTTCATATCAAGTATTTATGTTCAAAAAAGGATGGTGAAGTTAGGAATAATATAAGGAATAAAAATCCCCCTGTCGGCGCACCTGGAGGGGGATGATGTAAACTTGTTATTCAGTTACCCAGTTCTCTTGATTGAGGTGGGTGACCTCAACCGGTATTTTATACTTATTGGTAATGTATGCCGCCAGGTGCTCTGCGGAGTAAACGGAGCGGTGCTGACCGCCCGTGCAACCAAATGACACGCTCAGATGCTCAAACCCGCGCGACATGTAGTCTTCTACGTTCAGCGACACCATGCTCTCGGCATGCTGCAAAAATTCTGACATGCGCGTTTCGCGCTCCAGGAACTGTTTTACCTGTTCGTCAAGGCCGCTCAGGTGTTTGTAGTCTTTATACCTGCCGGGATTTTTAATACCCCTGCAATCGAACACATAACCACCACCGTGACTGGTCTTGTCTTTTGGTATGCCGTTCTTTTTATACGAGAAGCTTGTGATGTTCACTTTCAGCTTTACATCGGCAGAAGGTTGTGGTACTGCATAATGCTCTTGCATAGCGGCAGAAGAAATATTCTCCAACAATGCGCGCAACTCTGTATAAGAAGGTAAGTGTGTATGGTCGTTAAGGAAGGTATTCAGGTTTTTCAGCGCAGGGCCTATGCTGGTGCGGAAGTGTGGTTTATTTTCCAGCAAGCCCCTGAAACCATAGGCGCCCAGCACCTGCAACATCCTGAGCAGTACGAACTGCAGGTAGCCCTTTCGGAAGTATATCTCTTCTACGCGGCTTATCTTCAGGTCTTCCATGGCGGCTACATACTTGTTCAGCATGTCTTCTTTCCATGCCTGCGGCAGTTGCGCTTTGGCCTGCCACAGCAGCGATGCGAGGTCGTATTGAGGCGGGCCCTGCATAGCGCCCTGGTAGTCTATAAAGAAAACCTTGCCCTCGTGTATCATTATGTTACGGCTCTGGAAATCGCGGTACATCAGCGCCTGTGGCTGTATGCGCCCAAGGTCGCGGCTCAGCGATTCCATTTCGTCCATCAATGCATTCTTGTCATAAGGTATCTTTTGCAGGTCGGCAAAGTAGTATTTAAAGTACAGCAGGTCGGCCATGATGGTCTTCTCGTCAAACTGTTTGGAGGCGAAGCACTGGTTGTAGTTGCATTCACGTCCTGCCAGCCACTGTACTTTTACCAGTTGCTCTACCGACTTGTGAAACAGATCTTTCACTTCGTCGGTATGGCCCTTCTCCATCAGTATGTCGAACAGCGATGTGCTGCCTAGGTCCTGCTGTAGGTAGTACCTGCGCTCTTTACCTACCTTATATACCTCCGGCACGTTTATCTCGTGCTTACGAAAAAGGTCAGTAAAGTAGAAGTATGAGTTGTTCTCAGCTATATTGGAATTGTAAGTGCCAATGGCAGATATAGCACCTGCTTTGATACGGTAGTACCTCCTGTCTGAACCGGACACGGGTAATGCCGTGATGCTTTCGGGCTTCGTCTCAAAATGGTCTTCAAAAAGTTTCTCCAGTACGCTTATGTTATCTGTAACAGATACCGTCATATATATTTCTTGGGATATTCAAATAAAATCACTCTCTTTTCCACCCTGCTGAACTCACTCCAGTCCCTTAGCGCAAATTCTGCGCCAACTATTCCGCATGTAGGCATATTGTCAGTTGCAAAGGCGGACGATAACTCATTCACAAAATCTGTAATGCCGGGGTTGTGCGCTACTATGAACACGGTTTTTATATTGTCATCCAGTTCATATATCACTTCTTCGAAAACAGCGGGGATGCAATGATATAACTTTTCTACCCATTTTATGCTGTTTATATCATATCCTATGGCAGTGGCTATCTTTTTGGCAGTCTGTTCTGCCCTTTTTGCGGTGCTGCTGATGATGAGGTCGGGCACGATGCCCAGTTTCTTCAATCTTTCGCCCATCATCGGGGCATCTGTTTCTCCTCTCTTATTCAGCGGCCTGTCGTAATCACTTTGCAAAGGGTTGCTCCAGCTAGACTTTGCGTGCCTTATCATCAATAATCGTCGACCTTCCATCATCACTTTTCTTTGTAGTATGCCAATTTCAGTTCGTTACCGTCAAAAACACCGTAGCTGTCGTAGCGTATCCAGTCGCCCAGGTTCACATACAGGCTGTTGCCCGGCAAGGGATATTCTAATGTAATATGCCTGTGCCCGAAAACAAAATAATCGAAGTGCTCTTCTTTCAGTTTCTCTATGCAGAACTGAACGAGGAATTCTTTTTCCGGCCCCTGGAATACCTCTTCTTTACTGTCGGTGTGTTTGGGGCCCAACCTGCTGAACCATTCAGCCATGCCCACGCCAGTATCGGGGTGTATGCGCCTGTACAGCCATTGTGCCAGCTTATTGCGCAGTACGCCTTTCAGCAGTTTGTAGCCATGGTCGCCGGGGCCCAGCCCGTCGCCGTGGCCTATGAAGAATTTTTTTCCGTTGAATTCTCTTTCTACCGGCTGGTGATGTACAGGAATATTCAGCTCATCCTCAAAATAATCCCTCATCCACAGGTCGTGGTTGCCCGAAAAAGCTTCTATATGCAGGCCATTGTCAGACAGCTCTGCCAGCTTGCCCAGGAAACGGGCGTAACCCTTGGGTATTACCTTTTTGTATTCGAACCAGGCATCAAACAGGTCGCCCACGAGATATAGTTGCTCCGCATCGTCTTTTATCTCGTCCAGCCACATGCACAAACGCTTTTCGCGCGCAAGGCTCGAAGCACGGTCTGGGATGCCGAGATGGAAGTCGGAAGCGAAATATATTTTTTTGCCCTGGGGTAAGTCCATGAGGTGAATAATGCGCAAAGATAGAAATATAAGTTTTGTTTTCCTGCCGCGGGGTTTGTTGGTGAAGAACACCAACAAAGGCGAAAAGATAGTTAATTGGTTAAAAGGTCAAATCGGTTAATATGTCGGCAGAGGAATAAGTGATACATTTTCTGATATATAAGTGGTTTTTGGGTTGAGGCGGTTGTTTTGTTAAGTAATGTTATGTTTTGTATCGTTTTGTATCGGTTTTGCAGGGGATAGAAAATTCTATTTCGGCTCGCGATTGATTTTCAATGGTTTATGATTTTGCCACTTTTGCACGTGTTGGCGTGTTTTTATGTGCCTGTTTGAACAGTTATATATTTAGTATAACACCATGACTAAAAAGAGATATCATCCCTCCTCTGTATTACGGTTTTGTTTCCATGATGTCAAAGAACTGTGGCTGAATATCCAGCACTAATAATATGTAAATGTACGTAAAATTGTTTATAAAAATATGTTGTGGTTTCAAGCGGATGCTTGCATTATCCCGGGTATAAGCGAGACGCTTAGACCGGGGAGGGTTGTTTATAAAAATCTATTGAGTCAAAGAGTAATGTTTTTGTATTAAATTGTATAATGATTCTATCATACTGTTATATATGTAATAGTTCATTAGAAGGCGATAATAAGTCATTTGAACATATTATTCCTAATAGCATTGGCGGGTTTGCAGGCTCATATAATTTATTGTGTAGAAATTGTAATACAAAGTTGGGACTTGAAATAGAAGGTGATTTTGCCAAATCGTTAAATCCTCTTTGTGCACTGCTACAGATTAAACGTGATAGAAAGAATTTCCCTCACATCAAAAACTTAAAGGATAAGGATGGGAATCTTTATAATTTACATAATGGTCGAAAGCCAATTAAGATAAAACCTCAAATACAAAAACTGGATAGTAATTATTTTATTTCTGCAAGGGATATTAAGGAGGCTACTCATATAATACAAAAACTTAAGGCAAAGGAGCCAACACTAGAAATAGATAATTGGGAACAAAAGCTTGTAGAGACAAAAACAAGAATGCGTGAACCATTACATTTTCAATTGAATTTTGGTGGGGTAAATTTTTTTAGAACAATCGCAAAAATAGGAGTTAATTCATATTTACATTTAGGAGGTGATAGAAAATATATAAATACTGCTGTAAAATATATCGGTAATCCACAGAATGCACATAGTAATCTTATTCACTATCATGTTGAACCAAACCCAACGATGACTCTAGAGCCATTGGAGGTTTGTCATTGCATTTATATAAAGGGAAATAAAGAACGCAAAATATTATTTGTATACATAGAGCTGTTTAATACTCTATCTTTTGTACTTAAATTAAGTGATAACTTTGATGGTGACGACTTTGAAAAAACATATTGTATTGATGTTATTGAAGGCAAACAAGTTGATAAAAAAATCACCGTAAAATATCCTGAAGGTGCTTCTCCTGAAGGATATAAACCACATGACGAAGTTTTTTTTCCAGTAATTCAGTCTAAAATGTCACGACTAATGAAAGTTGCTCAAGTACAGCAAGTAAAAATGACATTTAAAGACGAGTATGCAGAGTTATGGAAAGAGTGCCAGAAAAATTATGATGACGACCCCATAAACAACAAAAAACAGAGCATTGCCTTTTTAGAAAATGTTACTACCCTTTTGAATGATTTATTAAACCAAAATATAAAAGATGAGAATATTCCCTAATACCATAAGTGAAAATATATGGAAGGATCATTTGTCTACTTACTGCAAAACTTTAATGGACTATATCCCAGAAATTCAAAAAATAATACCCTCCAAATACCATTCACAATTACCATTTGGTTTATACATATGTCCATTATGTCTTAAAAATTATTTCATCGAAACTAGTTCAGGAATAAATGGGAACTCTGAATTTTCCCTAGATCATCTACCACCAAAATCAGCAAGTGGGAGGTTTAAAATCATTACATGTAAAAAATGCAATAATGATTCTGGAACATTTGAATCAGAAATAGAAAAAGTTTTAAATTTTGGTATTGATAAAACTGATCCAAATGAAAAATTAAAGCTGAAAGTAGAGTTAACTGATCCTGAAACAGGAAAATGTATTAAGGGTGTTGCACACAATGAAAATGGGGAAACTAATATTCTATTCAATGAAAATCTAAAAAAACACAAACAAGAATATATTGACTTTCTTAACAGAGTGAATTCTGGTAAAATGCCTAGAATAAAAATTAAACCAATACTATATGATAGTAATAAGTTAGAACGAGCACTAGTTAAGTCTGCATATTTATTATCGTTTGCTTGGTGGGGTTACGAATTTGTTTTTAGTGATCATGGTGCTTTAATTCGACAAGTCATAAAAGGAGAAAAAAAATATCCCTGCCAAGTCCCAATTTCATGGTTCGAAAAAGATAAAATATTACCAACCGGTATTTCCATTTTGCAAGATGGGAATAAACGTATCGCTTTTGGAGCAAATATTTATTTAAGAGGACTTAATGTAGATGCTACTGCGTGCGTCTTAATCCCTAGCCCCTCGAAAAGTGCTTGGGATGATATTTCGATATTGATAAAAAATGACGAGAAAACCTATAGTGGAATTACAATACCAAGAGTTGTCCATAGAATTGGCTATTCAATAAGTTGGAATATTATTATTCCTCAATAGTACTGTTATTTTCTAGTAAATCACAAAACCCCAAACCCAATACCACCAATACTTTCAGGCGCACTTCAAAAAAAATATTTGGAGAATTGAAAACTGCGTGTATATCTTTGCACCAGTTCTTTACAACATTGCTTATCAAGAAAGACTGAGGGATATGGCCCGTTGACGTCTTAGCAACCATCAAGGTAAAAACTTTGAAAGGTGCTACTTCCATCCCCGCAAGGCGGGGGCAGATAAGTCAGGTGCAATAGTTTGCAGATAGTAACGCCGCGGCGTTATTGATACATAACTTAAAGCTCTTCTGATTTTATCGGAAGAGCTTTTTTGTTTTACGCAAATCAGCTCTTTCCGGTAAGTTCCTGGTAGGCAGTCGTACGAACGTAACGATTTTGTCACTTTTTAAAAACCAGGAATAAAATGAGTACAGCAACAGAATTGATCCACAGCATCCCGGTAGACCCGCTTACAGGTTCTATATCGGTGCCCATTTACCAGACATCTACCTTCGTGCAGGAAGCACCGGGCGTAAACAAGGGCTACGATTATGCGCGCAGCAATAACCCCACAAGGGAGACGTTGGAAAACCTCATCGTCACGCTTGAGGGTGGCGCGCAGGCTTCAGCTTTCGCCAGCGGGCTGGCGGCTATTGATGCGGTAGTAAAACTGCTGCAAAGCGGTGATGAGATACTTGCGGTAGATGACATTTACGGCGGTGCTTTCAGGCAGTTCACACACATCTACCAAAAGTTCGGCATCAAGGTGAACTATGTAGACACTACAGATATTGCCAATGTGTTTGAAGCCATTACGCCCAACACGAAACTGGTATGGCTGGAAACGCCTACCAACCCCACGCTGAAGATCAGCGACATTGCAGCCATAGCAGAGATAGCAAAGCAGCACAACCTGCTGTTGTGTGTAGACAACACTTTCGCTTCGCCCGCATTACAGCAGCCAATAAAACTGGGGGCCGACATTGTGATACACAGCGCTACCAAATACCTGGGTGGTCACAGCGACCTGATAGCGGGACTGGTAGTGAGCCGTACCAAAGAGCTGGGCGAACAGATCAAGTTCATACAGAACGCCTGCGGTGCGATACTTTCCCCGCACGATAGCTGGTTGGTCATTCGCGGTTTGGAAACCTTACACCTGCGCACACAGCAACACTCAGCCAATGCCTTTGAACTGGCGTTGTTCCTGCAACAGCATCCCGCTATTGACAAGGTGTACTACCCGGGATTGAAAGAGCATGTGAATCACCACATAGCGGCAAAACAGCAATCGGCTTTTGGCGGTATCATCTCCTTTACGCTTAAGAACGACACGGAAGAAGCAGCGAAGAAAGTAGTGTGCAATACACAACTGTTTAAACTGGCGGAGAGCCTGGGCGGCGTAAAAAGCCTGTTGTGCCATCCTGCAACGATGACACACAAATCGACTCCGGCAGAAAAACGCAGGGCAGCAGGTGTACAGGATAGCCTGGTGCGCCTGAGTGTAGGGCTGGAAGATGTAGCCGACCTGAAGCGCGATATAGAACAGGCACTGAACAGGCTGAATAAAACAGTGCAGGAGCCACGCGTGTTTGAATACCAATAATCATTACCAGGAAAATAATATTGTCTAAACATACCTGCGGCATGCAGGCAATAAAATCAATAACGAAATGTCTATACAACAGAAACAACTCAATATCGGATTATTCGGCTTTGGCGTAGTGGGCGAGGGCCTGTACAAAGTACTGAACCAAACTTCTTCGCTCAACGCCAGTATAAAAAAAGTATGTATTAAACATCCTGAAAAAAAGCGTGACGCGCCTGCGGAACTATTTACCGTTTACCCGGAGATATTATTATCAGACAGCAGCATCAACGTGATAGTAGAACTGATAGATGATGCAGAAGCCGCTTTTGAAATAACTAAAAAAGCACTGAAGGCAGGTAAGGCCATAGTAAGTGCGAATAAGAAAATGATAGCAGAGCACCTGCCGGAACTCTTACAACTGCAAAAGGAATATAACACACCGTTGCTGTATGAAGCTGCATGTTGCGCCAGTATTCCTGTCATCCGCAACCTGGAAGAATATTATGACAACGACCTGCTGGCAGGCATCAGCGGTATCGTGAATGGGTCTACCAACTATATACTCACCAAAGTGTTTGAAGATAACCTGAGTTACCATGACGCACTGCTGGATGCACAGTGTGAAGGCTTTGCGGAGAGTAACCCTACACTGGACGTGGAAGGTATAGACGCGGTGAATAAACTTGCTATCATACTGGCGCATACTTATGGTATCGTAGCGCGGCCATCGCACATAGTGCACACGGGTATACAGAACATCAACGAACATGATGCTGTATATGCACGCGAAAAAGGTTACGAGATAAAACTGGTAGCACAGGCGCGTAAGCTGAATGATGGCAAGGTAGCCGCTTTTGTATTGCCCCAGTTTGTACGCCCTGCCAATCTCTTACACCGTGTAAAGAATGAATACAACGGCGTAGTAATAGTGAGCGGACTTGCGGAAGAACAATTCTTTTACGGGAAGGGTGCGGGCAGTTTCCCGACAGCATCGGCTGTGCTGAGTGATATATCAGCCCTGCGTTATGATTATAAATACGAATACAAAAAGCTGAACAGGGATAATACCCCTGTACTTACCGATGAGTATTACCTGCGCGTATATGCCAGTTTCGACGGGTTGTTCAATGTGCCGCATCACAGGTTTGAGCGGATAGAGGAGTGGGCCAGTAATGAAAAGCGTTGCAGTGTAACGGGCATCATCAGTTGTACACAATTAGCAGAAAGCAATTGGTGGAAACAAAAAGGTGTATCGCTGATATTGTTACCGGATGCTTTTGCAGACAAACTGCCGGAAAAGAAAAGAGAGGAGGAGGAAGTGTTGTTCGTATAACACAAATAACCCGCCTGGCAACAGGCGGGTTATTGTATTTTTTTTATACTACACTTTGCCCGAAGGTGAGCAGGTTATTATCCGGGTCGAGTAAGGAGAACTCGCGCATTCCCCATGGTTTGGTTTCCAGCGGGCCGTTGGGATGAATAGCCACTTTGTTATCCAGCATAGACTGGTATAAACCATCAATATCATTGGCGCGAATATACACCTGCCCGTAATTTTCTTCCGGGTTGAGGTCTTTGAACTCAAACAGGTGTATCTCTATATCGTCTTTATGTACCATCAGGTAGCCATCATAATCTCCTCCCGATTGGCTGAAACCAAGTTGATTGATATAATAATCCCTGCTCTTGTTCTTATCGCGCATGGGTAGTTTGGGGTGTATGTGTGTCAGCATTGTAAATCTATTTATGTTATAACCTTTCCAGTTTTCCTTTACGCTTAACAATATTCTTATAATCCCACTGTATGTCTTTTGACTTTTTGAGCCAGCGTTTCAGGTCGGTCTTTTTTATTTGTTTTACATCGGTATAGCGTGCTTCAGCGGCTTTGAATTTCCCTTCAGGAGCCAGGCCTTCTTCCTCAAAAGATTGTCCGCTCCAGAACAACAGGCGCATGCAGTCTTTCAGTTTGTGGTAGCCTACTATGGGGTTGCCCTCAATGAACCAAACGGGGTGCCTGTGCCATATCTTATTCTCGGCTTTGGGCAGCGCTTTGCATATTTCATCGTGTAATACGTCGGCTATAGCCTTGTCTTCTTCAGATAAAGTGTCGTGGTATTCCTGTATGTCTTTATTCATTGCGGAATAGTTGAATAATAAATGTACAAACAAAATCATTACAACCTTTCCTCAGCTCCCAATCCAAAAAGAGCATAATCATATACAGCCGGGTCCTGCGGGTTCATTTCGCGCAGTGCTGTTGTGAGTTGCAGGGCGTTCTGCCAGTTGGAGTTGGTATTATCTATCAGCCCCAGCCTGTGCGCCACACGTGCCACATGTACATCCAGCGGACAAACAAGCTGGTGCTGTTTTATCTTCTTCCATATGCCAAAGTCAACGCATTGCTTGTCTTTGCGCACCATCCACCGCAGGTACATGTTGATACGCTTGCAGGCGCTTTTACGTGCGGGTGTGGCTATGTGTTTGCGCGTACGTTCAGGATGCTCAATACTGAAGAAGTAATTATGAAAATGCACCAGTGCCTGCTCCACAGTTTCCTCTTTATATGTCTTGCCGGGCACAAAAGCATCTTCCAGCGAATCGTGTTGCTTATAATGCCATTGCAGCAAATGGATGAAATACAGCAGGTCGGTAGCGTTGAAAGTACGGTGCACGAAATGCATAAATGGTTTCAGGTCGGTATCCTTATGGTTCAGTATAAAATCATGCGGTGCACTATCCATAAGTGCTACCAGTTTGTTGCAACTGTTGATGATGGCAGTACGGTTGCCCCATGCCAGCACTGCCGCGAACAAGCCAGCTATTTCTATATCCTGCTTTTTTGTGAACCTGTGCGGAACAGATATAGGGTCGCCCTTAATAAAAGAAGGCTGATTGTACAGCCTTCTTTTATTATCCAGTAAGTTCTTTATTTGTTGCAGGTGTTCGTCCATCGTTAGAATATACCCAGGAATTTCTTTTTCTTCTTAGTCATATACACTTTCAGCATGCGCATGTCTTTGTTGGGGCGGTCCATGCTGTTACGCGGTTCTTTTATGATCTTTTCTACCACGTCCATGCCATCTGTTACCTGTCCGAACACAGTGTAGTTACCATCCAGGTGCGGAGTGCCACCTTTGGTCTTATACACCTCGCGTTGTGCAGGGCTAAAGTTCCTGCCGGTGCGTTGAGACAGGTTGTCCAGGTCGGCATCAGTAAACTGCTTGCCTACTACTATATAGAACTGGCAGCCCGATGATGATTTATTAGGGTTGTTATCCCTTGCAGCAGCCACTGCACCGTATTGGTGAAAATTGGTATCGTTGATCTCCGCATCTATGCGATAGCCTACATCGCCATTGCCCAGTGGGGTGCCTGCCGGTGCGTTCTTTGATTCAGGGTCGCCGCCCTGTATCATGAATTGTGGTATTATGCGGTGAAAAAGTGTGCTGTCATAAAAATGCTCATTTGCCAGTTTCTCGAAATTATCCCTGTGTTTGGGTGTGTTGTCAAACAGTTCAAAAGTGATGTTTCCGTATTCCGTTTCGATAGTTACGCGTTTGGTCTTATCCTTTGCCCACGCGGTTGTTATGATAGCGGCACTCAGTAATGTTAATAATAGCTTCTTCATAAATGGTTGTGTAAATATTATTTTTTAGCAGTTGCTTTTGTATTTTTCAGGTACGAACTTAATGAAAAACCCGATGTACTGCTAATAAAATATCCGTAATGAATACAAGGAGATACAGGCGCGGACTGGCCAAATTATTACCCGAATGGACGTGGAATATCGACCTGAGGAAGCCGCTTACCTCGTTCAACCCAACCAAGATTGACGAGCAACGTGTAACGGAAGTTGAGCCTGTATATTCTGTTTTCGACTTTGATGCAACAACGCTGGAAGAACGTAAGAACATCAAGAACGAGGAATGTAACCCATATATAGAAAGCGGCAGGGTAACATGGATAAATGTGGACGGCATCAATAAGGCAGAAGTTGAGAAACTTTGTAAGCACTATGGTATACACCACCTTACGATAGAAGATATTTTAAGCTCAGGCCAGCGTGCCAAAATGGACGATAGCGAGAACGTGATATTCTGCCTGCTGCCCATGCTGTATTATAATAACGATACAGGACAGGTAGAAAGCGAGCAGGTAAGTATTGTACTGGGGGCTGATTTTGTTATCTCTTTTCAGGAAGACCCTAAACGTGATGTTTTTGACCCGGTCAGGGAGCGAATCAGAAACCCGCTGTCAAGGGTAAGAAAAGGGACGGCTGATTATCTCTGTTACAGCCTGATAGATATCATAGTAGATAGCTATTTTGGTATCATTGAAAAAATAAACGAGCGAATAGAAAGACTGGAAGATATCCTGCTATTGCAGAAAAGAGAGCAGGCTATCTTGTCCAGGCTCAGTATCCTGCGTAGAGAGGTAATGGTGATGCGACGTTCAATAGCTCCTGTAAAAGACCTGGTGCAGGCATTTATAAAAAGCCAGAGTGAATTGCTGGAAGAAGAGCATGAGAAATACTACAAAGACGTACTGGACCACATAACACAAGCCAGTGAATATACCGAGAACCACAGGGATATGGTGATGAACCTTCAGGACCTGTCAATGAGCCAGATCAACCTGCGGATGAATGAAGTGATGAAGGTATTTACATTACTGGCAACACTTATGGCTCCTGCCACACTTATAGGTGGTATCTTCGGTATGAACTTTGATGTTATCCCGCTTTCTCACCAGCAGGATGGCTTTTATATTACTGTGGGACTGATGCTCCTTATCCCCCTGATCATGTGGTGGTATTTTAAGCGCAAGGGCTGGTTCTAAGGCTTTTGGTATACAAAAAGCGTGTACTCACCGTTACCCCAGAGCAGCCCGGTTTTATTGGCGAGGTTATCCATTTTAGCGAGTAGTTTGCATAAGCCAGGGAACTTCTTCAACCTGTTTTGCTGAAACCATGCCGGGTAAAAGATAGAATAACCTCTTTTCTTTTGCAGTTGCAGAGAGGTTTTTGAAAAGGCACTTATCACTTGTGAAGGTGTGTATGTTTTGCTTGCGAGTTCATAGTCGTTGGAATACCCCCGCCATATTTCACCCCAGCGGGCCAGTGCTTTGCCCGGTCTCAGTTTCAGAATATTGGTAAAGAACTCTGCCAGGTAAAATTTGTTGACAAAAGTAAGGACTGCCGTACCTCCGGGGTTAAGCCGTTCGTCAATGATGGCTGCTGCATCTTCCAATGAGCTGACGGTATTCAGCGCACCGAAAAAGACACAAATGATGTCGAATTTAACATTTACATCCAGTTGCTCGGCCAGTTGTTCAATGCCCGTATTAATATGAAGTGTGTTAGATAATTGTTGCGATGCTGCCAGCTCTTTGGCACATTCCAGCATTTTGGCAGACACATCAATGCCATACACCGTAGCCTGCGGAAACCTGGTGGCGAAGTAGACCACATCCATGCCCGGGCCACAACCTATGTCCAGTATATTTTTCGGGTTGTTGTGCAGGGCATAGGTGCGGAATGAGTTACGCATTTCAGAGAGGATAATATTATTATCACTCTTGTTGTGGTGTTTTTCTGCAAATAGGTCAAAGTAATTACCTACCTCGTTGTAGTAAGTTCCTGTATTAGTAGTATCTGTCATTTTATCCTTTTGCCTTTTCTGTTATGTATTTTGCCAGGTCGGGGTATATGGGTTGATACCTCTCCTTGATGGTTGTATATTTTGTATCCAGTATTATTTCACAATTTACAGAGTCAGCAGCTGTTTTGCCCATTTTACCTATCATCTCATCTTTAGTATACTGTTTCAGCTCATTACATTTATATGCATCTGCGATGTATTGAACAAAGCTTTTATAGGCTACCTGCTGAAAGGTATATATATTGTATATAGAAGCATAAGGAGCGTTGGCAGCATAGTGCCATAACATAGCCGCACAGTCTTCCACCGTTATTACAGACATTTGCCTTTGCGGATTCCCATATATTGGTACTGAATTGTGCTTTACAACGTGTTCAGTATATAGTTGTTTATACCATGAGCCATCACCGATGATCCACGGTGCCCTGAGCATCATAATATTATCTGCACCATTATTGATGGCTTTCAGTATCGGCTGTTCGGCATGCAAATAATACTTTGCAAAGCCAGCAGGATTCAGTTTGCTATTTTCTGTGGCCTTTCCACCAGGCATATGCCCGTACATTAAGGAACCCGACAGGTAAATGAGTTTTGGGCGTTTATCAAGTTTGTTTATTGCTGCAAGTAGCCGCCTGTTAGCCTTTGCGCCCTGCCATCCGGCCAGTGTGCGTCCTACATCACCCCATCTTTTGCCCGGTATCCTGGCCAGGTGAAATATTATGTCGAAATTCCCGGACTGCAGGAAAGAAAGTTCAATGTCACTTAATGCCGCCTGTAAATAGTGCACCTGTGCATGTCTTTTTGCCGGTGGCCTGTTGTGTACCAAGGCCGTAACACTTAATCCTTTGATATTACACAGGTAATCCAGAAAGGCAGCACCCGTAAATCCTGTAGCTCCCAAAACCAAAATGCGCATAGTATCTATATGTCCATAGCCGGTGACTGATAAGAATCCTTCATATGCCTTTCCAGCACCTTTTTCTGGTAGTTCAGCGGGTGGTGTTTCGACACGTACCATTTTGTTTTCATGGCCAGATCATAATCCTCCATCGGGTAGTTCTTTCTTTTCCATTTATACCTCCATAACGTGTCCGTCAGGTTCATCAGGAATTTATTAACGGCTTGTGGGCGCAGACTATTGAAGACCCATTCCGCTGATCTTTTGAGTGTTAGTTTGTTGTTCTTTTGCAGGTCTTCCTGGAGTACACATACGTTTGGGAAATATTCAGCTTTGATCCAGTCAATATTTTGCGCCATCAGCATTTCATATGTATCCATATTGTACATGGGGATGAGGGTTGCCAGTTCGGTGGCCGTAAAAAGGTTCTGCTCATCGAGGCACAGCTGTCCTTCGTCTATAAAATAGTTCATGCAGAAAGAATGCTGCTTATTGATCAGGAAAGTTAGCTTTTTGAACAGGTGAAGCATAGTACGACATATCCATAACCTTTGATTGGCGGTGATGATAAAAAAATCTATGTCTGAATTTTCATCAGCATAACCTTTGGACAATGAGCCGGAAACGCATATACCTTTTACAAACGGGAACCTGGATATCATGCGGGCACTACGGCTGGCTTCTTTCATTTTTTCGGCAGCTACGTCGGCACCTACTATCCTTTTAAGGTAGATCTGGCTGGAGCTGGTCAATGCATACAAGCCATAGTCGCAGAATATCCTGCCTTCTCTTACCATTTCATTAAGTGTATCCAGCAGTTCCTGGCGGGTAGTTTCTACCTGCAGGAACTTATGAATCTCATGAATATATAATGCGTGCCTGAAAATATTAAAGTATTTCAACACGGCTTCAACTGCCTCCTGTATGTCGGCGTCATTATCAACAACCTGCACAATTGTCCTATCACTTATCATTATTACAATGATTAAGAAATTAATAAATGCAGGAATAAACTTTGGTAAAGCGGATTATAAAGATAGTAAACTAATGATTTACAAGTATTAAAATTGACTTTATATTTATTAATTTAGTTATTAGTACTTAATAGTATGACAAATAAAAAACTATCCTTGACATAAAGTTTTTATTTTTGCGTGCGTTATAAACACATTGCCACATACTAAAACAATTGTAATTTATGAGTCACGGAAGCAATAGCCTTAATAATGAATCTGGTACCGGGTTGTACGGTAAGGTCATTGCATTTTTACGCAAATTCTATGCCGATCTGCGAAGGAATATTGTAGTTTTTCTTTTGTGTCTTATCGTAGTAACCGGATCTTTCCTTGGGTACAATATAAAAAAGTCTAATTCTTACAGCGCTTCATTTACAATAGTATACGAAGAGCTGGTAAGGAAAGTATATGGCGACAGGCTGGAGAAGCTGAATAACCTGTTGCAGAATAATACCGTTAAAGCACAAGTATTGCTGAACGTAAAAAAGCCTGTTATTGAGAGTGTAAATGAAATAACAGCAACCAATATACTGGGTGAAGATCTGTCTACCGACATGAATACGGATAAGATACCGTTCATTGTGACCATGAACCTGAATGACACCAGCTATATGGCCGAACTGCAGGATGCCATTGTTGCCTACCTGGAAACCGGCAATAGTTACCTGATATCGAAAAGGAAACTAAGGAGAGAGGAAATAGATAATGAACTTGAATTTATTACTGAGCAACTGGCTTTAATGGACACGTTTAAGAGGAAGAACAATGTAGGTTCTTCGAGGGCTTCTTCAGATCAGTCTGCAGCGGATAACAGCGCGGGGGGGGGAGCAGTTTACCAGCTTTCGTACGAGTTGTACAAAAGGAAGCAGGAATTGCTGAAGAAAAAAGAAATGCCGTTGAACCTTTATGTAATTGACGATGCCATTGTGCCGGTCAAAAACAGCAAGTCGTACTTGCTGGTAACTATTCTTGGTTTATTTACAGGATTTATTGTCTACCTGGCTATAGCTTACCTGGTATTGCCGGTTGTCAGGTACAAAGGAGATTGATCATCTTTTTCCTGGCATAATTCAATCAGTACACCGTTTGTTGTTTTAGGGTGCAGAAAGCAGATCAGCTTATTATCAGCACCCTCTTTAGGCTGATCACTCAGCAATTCGAAGCCCAATGCGGCCAGGCGTTTCATTTCGGCTTCGATATTTTCTACCTCTATAGCTACATGATGCAGCCCTTGTCCCTTTTTATCGATGAACTTCCGGATGGGGCTATCTTCGCGTGTAGCTTCCAGTAGTTCTACTTTCGATTCTCCAATACGGAAAAAGGCTGTACTTACCCCCTCATTCTCAACTACTTCTGTTTTATAGCAGGGTGTATTTAACAGTTGTTCGAACAAGTGAACAGAAGAAGCAAGATCGGAAACAGCAATGCCCAGGTGCTCAATTTTCAGCATATAATTCAAATAAGTTTTAAGTATAGGTACATATAAAGCTACAATGTACAAAAAGGTTGATTACACTCAATTAGTACGTAACTTTGTAGCTCGATTTAACATTAGACTAATTATTGATACATGAGTTTGAAATTACCAATTTACCTGGATAACAACGCTACTACACCTTGCGACCCAAGGGTAGTAGAAGAGATGATACCTTATTTCACCGAAAAGTTCGGTAACGCAGCCAGCAGGAGCCATTCTTTTGGTTGGGTAGCTGAAGAAGCTGTTGATTATGCCCGTGAGCAGGTGGCCAAACTGGTAAATGCAACCTCAAAAGAGATCATATTCACTTCAGGCGCTACCGAAGCTGATAACCTGGCTATTAAAGGTGTGTTTGAAATGTATGCTTCTAAAGGCAATCACATCATTACCTGCACCACTGAGCACAAAGCTGTACTGGATACCTGCAAGCATGTTGAGAAAATGGGAGGTGAGGTAACTTACCTGCAGGTGCAACCTGACGGGCTGATAGACCTGCAGGAGCTGGAAAATGCCATTACAGACAAAACTATATTGATTGCCATCATGTATGGTAATAATGAAATAGGTGTGGTACAACCTATTCGAGAGATCAGCACGATAGCTAAAAAGCATGGTGTACTGTTCTTTACAGATGCTACACAAGCTGTTGGTAAAATACCGGTTGACGTTATGGCAGATGGTATTGACCTGATGGCTTTCAGTGCACACAAAATGTACGGCCCCAAGGGAGTAGGTGCATTGTATGTACGACGTAAGAATCCGCGTGTAAAAGTTACCGCCCAGATGGATGGCGGTGGCCACGAGCGCGGTATGCGCAGCGGCACCATGAATGTTCCGGGAATTGTAGGTTTTGGTAAAGCTTGCGAAATATGCATGAACGAAATGGAAGCTGAAGCAAAAAGGCTGAGTGTAATGCGCGACAGGCTGGAGGCAGGGCTGCTGGAGCTGGAAGAGGCTTACGTGAATGGTAGCGCGGAACACCGCCTGCCACACGTTGCAAATATTTCATTCAAGTATGTAGAAGGTGAAGGACTGATGATGGGCTTTAATAAGGATATAGCGCTTTCAAGTGGTTCTGCTTGTACCTCTGCATCGCTGGAACCGTCGTACGTTTTGAAAGCGCTGGGCTTGGGCGATGACCTAGCACACAGTTCTTTGCGTTTTGGCCTGGGACGTTTTACGACAGACGAACAGATAGACTTTACAATAAAAGCAATTTCGGATACGGTTAATAAACTGCGTGAAATGAGCCCGCTTTGGGAGATGCACAAAGAAGGCATCGACCTGAACACGATAGAATGGGCACATCACTAACCAATAAAAAAAAGAAAAAGATATTATGGCATATTCAGAAAAAGTAATCGACCACTACCAGAATCCTAAGAACGTAGGCACACTTGATAAGTCGCAAAAGAACGTGGGTACCGGCTTGGTTGGTGCTCCTGAGTGCGGCGATGTAATGCGCCTGCAGATAGAAGTAGACGATACAACCGGCCTGATCAAAGACGCTAAGTTCAAAACCTTTGGTTGTGGCTCAGCTATCGCATCTTCATCGCTGGCTACCGAATGGTTGAAAGGCAAAACCGTAGACCAGGCACTGGCTATTGATAATATGGATATTGTTGAAGAGCTGAACCTGCCGCCGGTGAAAATTCACTGCTCAGTACTGGCTGAAGACGCTATCAAGGCAGCGATCAATGACTACCGTGTGAAGAACGGACTGGAAGAACTGGCACTGGACGAGAAAAAACATTAATCACGCAGCAGGATAGTTACAATTCAGGTGTTGTAATAGCGCTGGTGAAATTACTATGCTATTAACCACTTTTGATAACTGAGACAGAGATATGATACACATCAGTGAAAAAGCAAAGAAAAAGATACTTCAGCTGAAGCAAAACGCAGAGCTGGATGATACCTATTTTCTACGTGTTGGTGTTGTAGGCGGTGGTTGCTCCGGCCTTTCATACAAGCTGGACTTTGATAACGAGTCGCAGCCGAACGACCAGGTCTTTGAAGAAGATGGGGTAAAGCTGGTAACAGACCTGAAGAGTTTCCTGTACCTCTGCGATACCGTGCTGGAATTTTCTGACGGACTGAATGGTAAAGGATTCCACTTCAATAATCCGAACGCCAGCCGTACCTGCGGTTGCGGTGACAGTTTCTCTGTGTAATAAATAAGATGAACGTATAAAGAAAGGCCGTTACAACTGTAACGGCTTTCTTATTTATATACATGTAAACGGCTATTCACCTTTAGCTTTTTCTTTCAGCGCCTCCAATTGTTGTTTGGCTTCTTCCAGTTTCTCTTTTTTGTGCTCTATCTTATGCTCTGTTTGTGCAATAAGCTTCGTGAGGTGCTCTCTTAGTTCGGCTTCTTTTTTCATGCCTGGTTCAATGTTTTCCAGGCCGTTTTTAAAATCAGCAAGTTTCTCTTCCTCTTCTCTTAACTCAGCTATTATTTTCCCAACAAAATCTTTGGTCTGGGTAGCGCGCTCCTGCTCTTTCTTTTCATAAAAGTTGCGTCGTTGTTCACGGTTGGCATCCTTACGTTCAAAGAATTTTTTCCGTGCTTTTATGAAACGATCCCAGATATCATTGCTGTGCTTGCGCGGGACAGGGCCTATCTTTTTCCATTCATTCATCAGTTCATTCAGCTCGTCGGTAGCTTCTCTCCAGGCATTGGAGTTTTGCAGGTCTTCTGCCCTTTTCAACAAAGCCAGTTTTTGTGCATAGTTATCTTCCAGCGATATTTTGAATGATTCGAAGCTTTCACGTTTTTTACCAAAGAAGTAGTCACGGGCAGCATTAAAGGCATTCCATACTTCATCAGACTTGTCCTTTGGTACCCTCCCCAGTTTTTTCCACTCATCCATAAGGTCAGTATACGCTTGTGTAGTCTCATTCCAGTCTGTACTTTCTTTCAGTGCTTCGGCTTTTTCTACCAATGCAAGTTTCGCCTGGTAGTTTTCTTCCTGTTCTTTATGAATGACATCAAAATGTTGCTTTTTCTTTTCAAAGAATGCATTGTTAGCTTCTGTGAAACGCTTCCATAACTCTTCATTCTTATCGTGCATGGTTCTGCCTATGCCTTTCCACTGCTCCATCAATGCTTTTAACTCGTCTGTAGCTTTCTTCCAGTCTTCGCTTGCTGCCAGTGCCTCTGCTTTTTCCACTACTTCCATTTTCAGGTCCAGGTTTTGCAGCATCTCTTTGTTGATGTCTTCCTGATGTTCGCGTTTGCGTTCAAAGAATTTATCTTTTGCAGCCTCTAACCTTGACCAAAGTGCATCATTTCTTTCTTTCTCGACATAGCCCAGTTTTTTCCACTCTTCGGCCATATCGCGCATCACATCGGTACTGGCTTTCCATTCTTCGCTGGATGCCTCCTGCTCTGCTTTTTCTACCAGCGCCAGTTTTTGCTTGTAGTTCTCTTCTACCAGCTTAGCCAGTTCATGATCTATATTCTCTACTAATCTATAAATGGTATGAAAATCACCTATGGCACTGGCGTGATGCAGGTACTCCTTCACACGCTCTAATTTGCCTACCAGCTTTGTCTTGTCCTCTTCGGCATTCCATTCGGTTACCAGCTCGGTCACTTTATTTTCCACCTCGGGAAACTTCTCAGTTAATAGTTTGAAAACCATGTCCATACTGTCCGGTGCTAATGTACCTACCGAACGTTCTTTGTATCCCTGGTACGCTTTCAACATCAACTCACCTTCGCCGGTGAGTGTGTAAAGATCTTTGTGGTCGAAGGATAATTGGTCCCACCATTCAGCTAATACCGTAGCCTGATTTGTGTCTTGTGTCATAGCCTGCTGCTTTATAGAAACAATGTGGTCTGTCTGTTACCTGTTACATTGATTAATATTCATATTTATTAGCCTTATGCCCCGAACACTTTTCTCAGAAGGTCGGTAACGCGTGCCGAAGGATTTTGCCTTATTTTATTTTCTTCCTGCTCTACGGTTACAAAAAGACCAGATAATGCCCTTTCTGTAACATAACCTGTCAGATCGGGGTTGATCTTATTGAATGTAGTTGGTAGCCGGTTGTAAATGGTAAATACCTGCGACCAGTATTTGGTAGCATTTACTTTGTTGAGTGAGTTTTCTATTACCGGGCGGAAAGCATTGGTCAGTTGTTGCGTGGTCCTGTTTTTCAGGTAGTTGGTAGCAGCACTATTACCACCTTTCAATATACCCAGCCCGTCTTGTATGCTCATTGTTTTTATAGCATTGATAAAAATAGGAGCAGCTTTTGCGGCGGCATCCTCTGCGGCACGATTCATAGCCATAATAGCTTTGTCTACTTCCGCACCCATACCTATTGAACGAAGTGTGTTTTCCACCTTCTTTGCCTCCGGCGGCATCAGTATTTTTATGATCTGGTTGCCAAAATATCCATTGATGGTCGAGAGTTGCTTCCCAGCATTGTTAGAACCTACTTCAAGTGCCTGTTTCAGACCAGCAATGATCTCATCGTTGGTAAGTGCACCTGTTCCGCCATTGTTACTTGCGTCATTGATGATCTTTTTACCCTTGTTCAGCCACCCGCCCAGTTGAGCATTACATCCGTATGTTGCCACCATGCAACATGCCAAAATAAATATGGATATTTTTTTCATAGTGACAATTTACGACTTTTAAGTATAATTAGTGTGGGGGCTTAGAAACCACCTGCGTCGTCCTCTTTTTCTTTTATGTTATCGTGGTCTTTTTCCGTATCTGGTTTTACTTCGGCTTTTTTGCTTCGCCCGTTTTTCTTTTTCATGCCAAACCCTTTGTTTTCACTGCTTCCGAAGCGATAGGTAAAGTTGATATTGCCTATTCTTGTTTCCCTGTCATTATAATTAGTTTGCAGGTATTGGCCAAAGTCAAAGTTGGTAGTGTACTTGCGGGTGTTGAATATATCAGAAACATTTAACACAAGGTTAGCTTTGCCTTTGAAGAGATTTTTGCGCAACGCTACATCTATCCAGTACACTTCCTGCCTGAAACCCTGGGCCACTACTTTAGGGCTTTCGTAGTTACCATTTACCTGTAGGGAGAATTCTTTAGGTAATTTAACCGTGGTATTTACTTTTCCAAACCAGCTGAAACCACTATTGTCCAGTGTCGGATCTATATTACTACCCAGTATCTCGTTCCTGAAAAAGTTGGTGTTCAGGGTCATATCCCACAGTTTTTTTACCAGTTGTATCTGGCCGGTCAGTTCCAGCCCGTAGGTAACTCCGGCATTCAGGTTCCTGCGTTGTGTATACGATGTTCCGTCGCCATAAAGCACACGGTATTGTGATATCAGGTTCTGAGTGTACTGGTAGTAGGTACTGATTATGATATTATGTCCCTGTTCGAACAGTTTATTATAGTTCAGTTCGATATTATGAATGAACTCCGGTATCAGGGCGGGGTTTCCTACACTTGTGTCTTGCGGGTTTGACAGGTCTACGTAGGGCAACAAGTGGTAAAATCGTGGCCTGTCAATCCGGCGGGTATAACTCAGGTAGACGCTCTGGTCCTTCTTTAGTTCGTATGAAAAGAATAGGGACGGGAACAGGTTCAGGAACTCATTACTATACCTTTTGCCTTGTACTGATGTTGCAGTGCCTTCATAGTATGCATATTCTGAGCGCAGGCCTGCTTTGTACCTGAATTTCCCAACCTGGTCTCCCCAGCTCAGGTAAGCTGCATATATCTGCTGGGTATAGTCATAACCATTCAGCAACACACTGTCTACTTTTGTTCCGTTCCCTGCAGAGTCCGTAGTGGGTGTGTTGCTGCTCTGCAGCCAGAAAAGTTGTGATTTCAGACCTGCCTCCAGTTTGCCATTTTTTGTGAACATAGGAGATACGTAGTCTACCTGTGTGTTGAGGCTTGAGTTGTTGCTGGTACCGGGTGCATCCTGGTGTATAGGGCCTGAGACGAGTACATCCTGTTGATCGTACACATTAGTTGTGTATATCTGCTTGCGTGTCATCCACGAACGGGCAAAAGTTGAGCTACCACTTAGCTCACGTTCTTTCTTTTTGAATTTGTGTTTGTATTCTAAAGAAGAGGAAGAAGACAATGGCCCGCCGCCTGATTCAAAATCCCTCAGGCGTTTCAGCAGCAGGTCATTTTCTGAGGCATATGTACTGAAATCAGAGTTGCCCTTACCACCCCAATACATTTTATTAATGTTTTGTTTCAGTGTGATACTGTTATTGGTGTCAATATTGTACTCGGCACCCAATGTATTAAAAAAGCCGTTGAATATGTGCAGGTTGTCTTCATAACTTTCTGACAAGCCGTTGTCATATTTGTCTTCACGGGTAGTGGTATTTCGCCTGTAGCGCCGGTTCTGCCTGAAGCTGCTATTGAGGAAAACGTTCCACTTTTCATTTTTCATATTCAGGTTAAGGCTCCCATTATATTTGTCGCGTGTTCCTGCTCCCAGTGTAACACTACCATTAGTACCGAATTTCTTTTCTCGTTTGGTAATAATGTTGATGATACCCGTCATGCCGCTGGCATCATACTTAGCTGATGGGTTGGTGATGACCTCTACCTGGTCGATGCTGGAAGCAGGCAGGCTTTGCAGAGCAGTGGCATCGTCACCGCCTAGCAAGGTGGCGGGTTTACCGTCTATAAGTATCGTTACATTACTTTTTCCTCTCAGGCTCACACCGCCATCTACGTCTACAGAAACAGAAGGGACATTCTGTAACACATCTCCGGCGCTGCCACCTACAGAAGTAATGTTCTTGTCAACATTGAATACTTTTTTATCAATGCCCATCTCCATCATCGGCCGGGCACCGGATATTTCTACTTCTTTGAGCATTTGCGATGTGGTGCGCACCTGCAGGTTGCCCATATTCTTTACTGCGCCGCCGGATACATTAACTCCGGCAATAGTTTTTGTAGTTATGCCGATACCACTTACCCTGAGCAGAAAGTCGCCGTCCCTGACCTGGGTCAGCTCAAATTTTCCGTCATCATCAGTAATAGTACCGTTTATGACAGAAGAGTCCTGTTGCAGCAGTGTTACCGTAGCATATGGAACAGGCTTGTTCTTGCCGGCAGAGACTACACCTTTCACGGTATTATTTTGCGCATATGTGGTGATAGTAAGAAAACAGGAGAGAAAAAGTACCAATGATCTGTATGCCACGTATGATATATATTTTTTAAAAAAGAATGACAAATGTAGTAACATTTGAGCAGGATTGAAGCCTGTTGCATAGTTCAGCACTAACATGGCTTTTGCCTGATACAAAAATGCCGTGACAAAGCCACGGCATCATATAATAAAATGTATTAATTCAATACTATTTTCTCTTTATCACTTTTTCAACAGCTGCAATAATATTGGATTTGCCCAGACCGTATTTTTTCAGCAGGTCAACAGGCTTGCCGCTTTCGCCGAAGGTGTCATTTACTGCAACATATTCGTGTGCTGCAGGTAATTTGCGCGACAGCACCTGCGCTACTGAATCACCCAGTCCGCCGTTGCGTTGGTGTTCTTCAGCAGTTACCACACAACCTGTCTTCTTAACAGATGTAAGTATAGCCGCCTCGTCAAGTGGCTTGATAGTGTGCATATTGATCAGCTCTACAGAGATACCTTTTTCTGCCAGTTCTTTGGCAGCCTCAACAGCGGTCCATACAAGGTGTCCGCAAGCTATGATGGTAACATCTGTACCCTCTGCCATTATCTGTGCTTTGCCTATTTCAAAATCCTGGTCAGGAGCGGTGAAAATCGGCCATGCAGGACGTCCGAAACGTAGGTATACCGGACCTTCCATCTCTGCAATGGCCATGGTAGCCAGTTTTGTCTGGTTGTAATCACAAGGAACGATAACTGTCATCCCGGGTAGCATTTTCATCATGCCGATATCTTCCAGCACCTGGTGAGTAGCACCATCTTCGCCGAGCGTCAGGCCAGCGTGGGATGCACATATTTTCACATTCTTGTCGCTGTATGCTATCGACTGGCGTATCTGGTCGTACACACGGGAAGTAGAGAAGTTGGCAAAAGTTGTGGTAAAAGGTATCTTACCACCAATGGTTAACCCTGCCGCTACGCCCATCATATTAGCTTCTGCAATACCGCACTGTATGTAGCGTTCAGGAAACTCCTTCATAAACTGGTTGAGTTTCAGAGAGCCCGCCAGGTCGGCTGTCAGTGCAACGATATTCGGGTTTTTACGTGCCGCTTCAGCAATGCCATCGCCAAAGCCAGAGCGAGTGTCTTTTTTACCTGTTTCTATTATATCCTGTAACATTGCCGCAAAAATAAGTTTATCATTTGGTTAATGTATATCCCCAGTCCCTCAACCAACCTATAATTTTTTCTTTATAGTCTCCCTGTATGATTATCAGCCCGTCTTTTACACTGCCTCCGGCACCACATTTGGTTTTCAGGTCTTTGCCCAGGTCTTTCAGATCATCTTCTGTGCCCGAAAAACCCTCCACCAGTGTTACTATCTTGCCTGCGCGCTGTTTGCTATCCAGCTTTACCCTCAGTTTTTGCTGGTTTTTGGGTGCTGTTTCGGCATCCTGCTGCTGCTCCTCATAATCATTGTAGTAGTCCTGGTTGGTAGAGTATACCAGCCCGTCTGCACGTCCTTTATGTTTTTTAGACATAGCGCAAAGGTATATTATGACACTTTAAACACAAGGGCTGTATCATGTTATATTATTTAAATTTCATTGCAGCAGTGATAATATCAGATCTCAGGCCGGTACTACGTATATAGTGGCCATATCTTAACTCCAACACGGCAAAGTTCTTAATACCGAATACACCATTCTCCGGTGCCCAGCGAATACTGCCACCAATAAACTGGCTGTTGAGTTTCGACAGATCATAGTCACTGGTGTAAAATACATCTGACGAGCTGTGCAATCCGTAAGGTGCAAAATATTTTACAGCTGACTGGTCGTAATACCTGTAGTGCGGACTGACAGAAAGATAAGGGTTGATCTTAACAGGTAATTCGATGTCTGCTGTATAGGATTTCAACCCCCAGTTGTCAGTATAGTAGCGGAAGAAGCTACGCAATATCACCCTGTTGCCCATGAAGTAATTCACCCTGATACCGACAGGCACTTTAAAACGGCTGCCCGGCAGGTTTTCTGCCTGGAGCGTGCCATCGCTAAAATATACCCTGTGGAAACGTGTGCCTAACAACCCGCTTTGATAAACGGCATCCGCCAACAATGCAACATGCAATTTCCTGTTCATAACCTGGCTGTACACCAGTGATGCGCTCAGAGAGTTGCGGGGCGCCCAGTTAAAAGCATCATCAGTCTCACGCGCACGTAATGAGGGTGGGCGAAGCTCGATGGGCAGTATTTCTTTCCACCTGTCAAAATACCCCATCAGGTTCAACGACAACTCTTTGTTTTTGTCGGCAGATAATTTAGAAGCACTCAACCCCAGGCCCGAAGACTGGTAATCGAACTCCATAGAGAATGCAGCTATGGCGCCTGTTGTCCAGCCTGTTTTTTCATTATGTACCGTCCAGCCCAGTTTGGGATATACCCTTGTGTCGCCGGCTGATGCTGATGATATGGTTGAAGGGTCGATCTTATCAGACGAAGCTGAAGTATAGTTATCGATTCCTACGCTTGCCGTAATGACATGGCTCCTGTCTTTTTTGCCGTTCCTGAGTAATTTGATGTCCAACTGGTTGGCAAAGTCTGTAAGCTTCTCTGTACCAATGCCTCCTGTTACGGCAGCATTGTTACCTTCCTGGTGGTAATATGATGATACAAAATTCACCTCCTGCAGACTTAACTTCCGGTCTTTATATTCACTTTCGTCCTGCGCATAGGCACCAAACAGGTTGATGAATGCAGCAATTATGGCTAACGTTAGTTTTTTCATAAGGGGTGTTTTTTTAGTTACAACCGCAGCCTCCGCCTGTTTTTCCTCCATTGGCACCTGACGCACCCTCACGGTAAGACTGGAAACTGCTTTCAAACATTTCAGACTTACGGGCGCTTAGTTCCATTTCGGCATCGTTGATGTACTGTTTCTGGTATTCCTTTACCGAAGTACAGGCACCGGCAAATAATACCATTGCCAATAATGCTGTGTTTATTACCTGTTTATTGCTCATGCTTCTGACAGCTTAATATTATCTGATGTATAAATGTTGTTGTCATCGTCTATAATGATGCAGGCAATGCCTTTCACCTGGTTGATCATATGAAGTCCGGCTTTTACGCCCATGATGATGACCGGTGTTGTCATCGCATCGGCTATTTCAGCATTCGGGCATATAATGGTTACGCTCTTGATACCTGATACAGGATACCCTGTTTTCGGGTCTATAGTATGACTGTATTTCTTACCATCTATCATGACAAATTTTTCATAGTTGCCCGATGTGGCTACTGACATATCTGTGATACTGAAACAAGAGAACGGTTGACCGATACTATCCGGGTCTGCGATACCAATTGTCCATGGGCTGCCATCAGGTTGATAACCCCATGTAGACAGGTCGCCCGCTGCATTGATGATGCCGCTTTGTACGCCCTGTTGCTGTAATACCTGTTTGGCGCGTTCAGCTGCATATCCTTTACCGATACCGCCGAACCCTATACGCATGCCTTTCTCTTTCAGGAAAACAGTACAGTTACCTTTGTCCAGCAGGACGTTACGGTAATTGATCAGTCGTACGGATTGCCGGGCAACTTCCCTGTCAGGCAGGGATGTCATAGTGGTGTCAAAGTTCCAGAAGCGTTTGTCGATCGAACCATAGGTTATATCAAATGCACCCTGTGTCAGGTCTGATATACGGTTAGAGCGGTAAATAATGTCAAATACTTCCCTGTCTACTTTCACGGGTGCTATGCCTGCCTCTGCGTTAATGCGATTGGCCTGGCTGTCATCTGCAAATGTGGTCAGCAGTTTTTCTATTCTTCTTATCTCGCTGATAGCAAGGTCAATGTATTGTTCAGCTTTTTTATGGTCACTATCCACCACCGTTATTTCAAAACGGTTACCCATCAACCTGAGTATCTTTTTGTGTATAGCACCTTTGCTGATAAATGTGACCTCATTACTCATGCAACACTCCTTTTATCTCCTTGACAAATTCTTCGGGGGTCATGTCTTTATAGCCATCCCATGTTTTTAAAATTTTGCCTTCTGCATCCAGCAGTAAGGTGAGCGGGAAGTGGCCCGATTTGTTGTATTGCTCCGCCAATGCATCGTTTGCCTTTATCACATCTTCAGCAGGCATGTTCTTTTTCTGTCTTGGAAAGTCTGCATTCACCAGTATGAGTTTTTCTTTTGCATATTGCTGAAATGCCTCCTGGTCGAATATTTTCTTCTCCATCCTGATACAGGGTATGCACCAATCAGAACCGGAAAATTTAAGAATAATGTATTTATGTTGTTTAGCAGCGTCTGTTTTTGCCTGTGCGAAGTCTGTTCTCCATGCAGCGGACATACATAGTACTACGCCTAATAATAGTGGGATGAAGTATCTCATAAGAACGTTACCGTTTACTGCCGGCCTCTGAAAATTGGAACGTTAGCAGCAAATAGCTTATTGTTTGTTTGGTTGTTTGTTTAACCCGAAGTTAACAAAATATACACCTGTAAATATAAGTATCGCAGCGAAAATTTTCATCCATGTCACCTCTTCGCCCATCACAATTACCGATATAAGCCCGGCAAAGAAAGGTTGAAAATAAATATAAGCTCCCGCGGTGGACGGACTCAGATGTTTCACAGCAAATATGTTCCATAGGTAAGCAAAAAAGGTGACAAACATGACGACAAAAGCCAGTGCCAGCCAGTCTGCCGCCGCAAAAGCTGACCATTGTATGATAGCAAACTGCTGCCAGCCAAATGGCAGTACAAACAGGAACCCGAACAGGAATACCCAGCGAATAACTATGACAGGGCGGTAGCGTACCATGACGGGCTTGATAATGACCAGGTATATGGCATAGCTGGTAGCATTCAGAAATACAAGGAAATCTCCCCATGCAGTATTCTTTCCAAGGGTGGTCAACTCTTTACCGGCACTCATCAGCAAAGACGCGCCTGCAATACCTAATAGTAAACCTACTGCTTTATCCCACTTTAGCCGCTCTTTAAGAAGGAAGAGAGAGAGTATAGTAATAATAATAGGGGTGCTCATCATGATCAGCGAGGCGTGTATAGGCATGGTGTTGTTGAGGCCAAGGAAGAATAACATCTGGTTGGCAGCCACACCAAACAATCCGCCGAGTATCAATATCGGCCAGTCTTTCTTCCGTATACGTTTTCGGTATTTTTTGCCAAGTGCATAACTCATCCAGAACAGTACACATACCACACTTACGCGAATCAGGATAAATCCAAGTGGTTGTATCAGGCGCGGCATCAGGAATTTGGCTACGGTAAATCCCGCACCATAAAAAATGTTTACAGCCAATAATGCTAAATGTGCTTTGACTTTGTTATCCACGTAGCAAATGTACTTTATATTTTATCCAGGCATTTGTCAACTACAGCTTTATAGTCGTCGAAATGATGCTCTAAATGATGTGTCAGAAAAGGGAAGCAGCGGGTCTGCTCAATAACTTTGGCGAGGTTGAAACCGCTTTGTTCTTGACATATGAACATGCAATGTTCCTGCAATATTCTGCCCAGGTATTCTTGTTCGGTCTGCCCGGGAGTAGGTATAAGTATGGCTTTTTTACCCATGCGCAACAGGTCCATGATGGTAGAGTAGCCGCTGCGACAGATAACCATGCCGGCGTTCCGAAATACATTGGAAAGTTCGTCTTTAGTCAATTGTTTATGGTAGGTAATATGTTCCGGTATTTGGTTTCGGGGTTGTATATTGTTACTGCCTTCTACAAAAACAATGGGGAACTTATAGTCTTGCAACTGTGCCCATATTTTGTCTGATAGGATAGTACGTTGTGGCTCAGGGCCCGAAAGCAGAACCAGTAAGTAATCATTGTCTGTATTTGATAGCGGTGTTTGTTGAGATAGCAAACCTATGTAACCGGTTTTTTTTGGCAGCTTTTGAGTGTGAGACAAACTTCCTGCCAATCCCGGAGCCTCAGCCACATCAACAACCCAGCACTCATCAAATTTTTCCAGGTAGCGATAGTGCAGTTTCCTGAAAATATTGTCAGTTGTTTGGCCAAGTCCTGTTTGTACTTGCAATTGGTGTGTCATGATTATAGAAGGAACGCCATCGTGATGCAAACCATAGCGATTATCAGATATTACAACATCTATTTTATGGTTCGCTACAATTCCTTTCAACCATTCATGTTCCTGCTTTATGGTTGATAGCATACCCGGTACCTGCTTGATGATGGCTGGCATGAACATGGACTTTCGTGATGCATAATGCACATTATATCCATCAAGGTGTACAGTTGGTAATGCAGGAATCGTTGCATCTATATAGGCTCTTTGTTGCTCATTACCGGCAAACAACACCTTGTGTCCGGAGGCTGTAAGGTGCCTGATAAGCGGGATACAACGAGTGGTATGGCCCAGTCCCCAATCCAGCGGGGCAACCAGTATGTGCTTTGTAGTTTTGATAACTGTAAATCCTTAACTTTACAAAAGTAGACAGAAGAATATGATGAAAGGGAACAAAATTGCGCTTTACCTGTTGTTGGTACTGGCATCGTGCTTTATTTTAGAAAGCTGTGCAACATCAGCCAAAGGATGTGGCTGCGGTGCTGACCTGAACAGGGCGTATAAATCTCCTAAACGTTTTCACTAAAAAACAACGACCTATGTGGAGTGATAACAACAAAGTGTGGACATCGTATACCAACGGGCTGTTAGCTACAGACGTTGATTCTGCTGCTTTTTTAAGGAATTACTTACGTTATATCATTGTTAGCCGAAAGCATTATAATACACTCGAAGTAATTGATCTGCAGAAATATAAGGTGATACGGTCTTCACGCAAATTACGCCAGGCCATTAATGAGCGATTGAGTATACCCTTTGTATTCCTATCCTGTAATAATTAATATAACAATTGCCATCTGACGGTATGTTGTTCATATTCAACATGCTATAATCTGTTAGCCGATTTTCATATCGCAAAACAAAAAATACTGCTTAACGGCACTTTTCCTTACAAAAATGCTATGAAAAGCAGATTTCATATATTAGATTTACTTACTGCTTTTTGTATCTTAGGTGCGAATTCATGTTTGCACAGCTTATTTATTGTTGATAATATGCAATAATGAGGCTGCAAAGGCTTTTTAAAAGTTATAACTAATACACAATTATGAAAGAAGCAAAGAATGTGATTGCTGAACATGAAACTGCCAATGGCACCGGTGTTTCGCGCAGGCGCTTTTTAGGCTATGCCGGGGGGCTCGCTGGTGCAGGGTTGCTCATAGCATCTTGCGGAAAGGACAACACAGTAGCACCGGAAGCCGGGGCAACTGACCTTGGCGTAAATGATGAGGGGTTGATCAATCTTATGTTTGTATCACAACAGGTTGAGGCGGCTTTTTACACGCAGGTTTTGCTGACGCCATACAGCGGAATGAACCCTACGGAAAAATTGTTGCTGACCGATATGCGTGACCATGAGATCGCTCACAGGGAATTTTTAAGGAATTACCTGAAAGGGAAAGGCACTTCAGTTCAGACAGATTTTAGTTCTGTTAATTTTGATAATAAAGCCAATGTGCTTGAAAATGCCGAAATGATAGAGAACCTGGTAGTTGCATTAAATAACGAGATAGGCAGACTCCTGGTTTTTAGCGATAATGCAGCAATAGTAGTAAAGCTTGCTACGGTTGAAGCGCGCCATGCAGGTACGATCAGCAATTTCAGAAATACAGGCTCTTTCTTCGGACCGGTAGACGTTACAGGTTCTGAGCCGGGTATGCTGCCTTCTAATGCTGTGACAACACTTAACAGGTTCCTGTCAACCAAAGTTTCAGGAAACAATCTACCTAACAAGTAAAAAATCAGTAGTAAGACATGAACTTCAACGATATAATCAATCAAATAGCAGGTACTGACTCTACTGAGTTTGAAAAGAAGGAGCACAGGAGGAATCTGCTGAAGGGTTTTGGAACAAAACTCGCGGTAGCTGCAGTGCCTTTTGCCGCAGGTAGCTTGTTTGCCAACAAGGCTTATGGCCAAAGCAAAGAAACAATTATCAATTATCTGAACTACCTGTTGAAGCTGGAACTGGTAAAAGAACAACTTTACACAGAGACAGCTAATGCTACAGACCTGGTTCCGGAGGCTTTCAAGCCCCAGATCGACCAGATGGGCATGAATAACAAGTCACATATCAGCATTATACAGGGTATCATAACCGACCTGGGTGGCACGCCGATCACCATCGCACCTGGCAAAATAGACACCACCGGTGGCCGAGGCAGTGGTTCAGGGCCATTCTACAAAGCACTCACTTCTTTTGAAGACTACCTGATACTGATGCAGGTATTAAGTGACGGTGGGTCGCGCATGTATAAAGGTGCAATAACAGAAGTATTTTCTGACAAAACAACGGTCGGTGCCTTAATGAGTATTCATTCTGTACTGGCAAGACAGGCTACATTTGTCCGCTTCCTGCGTAGCTACTGGATAGGTGTAGATATTAAGCCCTGGATAACAGGCTCTAATTCAGACACCACTAACACAGCGGCACAGAGGGCATACGCTGGCGAAACACCAACTACACAAGCGGGTATAGACGTAGTAGGTATCAATGGTTTTGATATTACTGCAAATACTGCAACAGAGGCTTTTGATGAGCCATTGATCATGTCGGATGGTAATAATATCATAGACAGATTTATTAATTATACGTAAGAGATCTAATTTCAATAACAGAATAGCCACCCTCTGAGGTGGCTATTTTATTACATAGGGTCAACATCAAACTGAACCTGTAGCGAACTATTGCCTTTTGCTGATGTGATGTATTCTTTCGTGGCTTTTATAAAGGCCTTAGTGTTTTCTATCACGCTCATGTTGCGGGGACATTTCACCCACACTTCCTGTACATATAAATTTCGTACCCTGGGTATCAGTGCCTGCACAGGACCCTGTACTCCTACCTCTGGCACCTGCTGAAGCGCTTGGGCCATTTGCCCGGCTGCAGCAACAGTACGTGGTTCGTCCCTGTGCCGGAATGTTATTTTGATGAACCGTGTGAACGGCGGATAGGCAAATTGCTCCCGGTATTTTATTTCGTGCTCGTAAAACGAACGGACGTCATGTGCTTTCACCCATTGCAATACAGGATGTGTCAGATTGTATGCCTGTATCATTACTTTGCCTTTGCCGTCTGTGCGCCCTGCTCTTCCGCTTACCTGCTCCATAAGCTGGAAAGCACGCTCATTTACCCTGAAATCAGGGAAGTTAAGCAGGCTGTCAGCACTCAGGATACCTACCAGTTCAATAGGTGCGAAATCCAATCCTTTTACAACCATTTGCGTGCCGATCAGAATATCGATCTTCCTCTGTTCCAGTTTTTCAAAAAGTTCTGAAAAACTTGTTTTGCCACGCATGCTGTCTACATCCATGCGAGCCGTCTTTGCCTCAGGAAATATCTGCCCTATCTCCTCTTCTATTTTTTCAGTACCGAATGTTTTGGCTTGCAGGCTATTGCTGCCGCAGGATGGACATACATGCACTACCGCAGATTTCAACCCGCAATAGTGGCAATGTAGCTTATCCGTGCTTTTATGATAGGTAAGTGATACGGCACAGTTTTTACAATGGGGTACCCATCCACACATAACGCATACCTGGAAAGGTGCATACCCCCTGCGATTCTGGAAAAGTACCACCTGTTTGTGTTTTGAAAGAGCAGCTTTAATTGCTTGTGTGAGTTCAGGAGTTATCATCCTTACACCCTGCTTTCGTACACTCTCCAGCGATTTCGCATTTACAATTTCGATATTGGGCATCTCAATGCCGAGGTAACGCTCTGCCAATCGTACATACCCATATTTTTCATTGCGACTGTTGTATATACTTTCAACCGAAGGGGTAGCAGAGCCAAGTATCGTTTTGGTACCGTGTAATGCTGCCATGTATATTGCTGCATCTCGCGCATTGAAACGTGGTGCAGGGTCTTTTTGCTTATAAGATGCGTCATGTTCCTCGTCCACGATTACCAGGCCCAGGTTGCCGTAAGGTAGCCATAAGGCAGAGCGAGGCCCTGCAATGATCTTGTATTTGCCCAGCCTTGTCTTTTCCCATATCTCTACACGTTCATTATTGGTAAACCGTGAGTGGTACACGCCAAGCTCATCGCCAAAATAGGCATACAACCTGCTCACGAGTTGTGTGGTAAGGGCAATTTCAGGCAATAATAATATTGCTTGTTTTCCTTGTTCTATACACTCCTTCAGCTTTTTGATGTATAGCATGGTTTTTCCACTACCTGTTACGCCCTCCATCAGCACAACGTCTTTTTCTGCAAGTGCAAGTTCCAGTTCGTTATATGCTTTTTCCTGTGCGGGCGTAAAGTCGATAGTTGCCGGTTTGTTGTTGTGTTTGACCGTAAGGCGGTCAACGGTCACTTCTTCAATTACAAATATCTTTTTGTCGGTGAGCGCCTTCACCTGTGCAGCGGTAGCATCGGCCCGTTCGAGCAGGTTCTTTTGCGGAACGGTCCCGTATTTAACAGATAACTCAATATATGCCATGAGCAGGCTCAATTGTTTAGGGGCGTTTTGTAGCTCATCAAACAATTGATGCATTTTTTCTTCGCCCTTATAATCATGGTGCAGGCGTATGACCTTTTCTTTTTTGGGACGATAGGCAGTCTCCAACTCATCGTGGATAACTACCACTTCATTTTCCAGCAGTTCATTTAATACTACCGAGAAATTGCGTACTCCTGTTATAGCCCTGAACTCACTGATGGTTAGTTCATTCCTTGTTTCCAGTGCTTCGGCAGCCGGGTATGCCTTATTGCTCCATTCATATACCACGTCATTGTGTTGTGGCATCCACTGTAGTCTTGTCTCTCCTGTCAGTTTCAGGTGGGCAGGTAGTGCCGCCTGCATTACTTCGCCCGGCGCAGCCATATAATAATCAGCTATCCATTGCCAGAATTGCAATTGAAGTTGGTTGACAACAGGTTCTTCATCCAGTAGGGCTCTTACCGGCTTTACTTCGTATGCATCAGGTTTTTCAGCATGCAGCCCGGCCACAATGCCAGAATACAGTTTGTTCCTGCCCAGCGCAACTTCTACCCGCATGCCTTCCTTTATGTCAGCCTGCAACTCTATCGGCACGCCATAGGTAAGCAGGCGTGGAAGGCTCAACGGCAGTATGATATCTGCGAACGAGTGATGATTTTTTTTACTATCCTGCTGCAATAAAGACATGAGTATGCAAATTAATCAAAAGACTTCATGCTATCCTGTTTACCTGCTGCCATTATATAAGATTACCGCATTGTTCATCACTTGTAAGTTTCTTCGTACTTTTGCAGACTAATCTATATACTGAATGTCCAAACAAGGTGAGAAAAGGTGTTCGTTTTGTGATCGTGTAGAAAGTGAAGTAAACATACTTTTTACAGGGATCAAAGGCAATATTTGTGACACATGTACAGAAAATGCCCACCATCTGCTGCAGGAAACTGTTTCGGATGCGAAGCCAAGAAAAGACAATAAAGACGAACTTAAGAAACATAAAATGTATAAACCAAGGGAGATCAAAGACTTCCTTGATCAATATGTTATTGGCCAGGACGCTGCTAAAAAGGTAATGTCTGTAGCCATATATAATCACTACAAAAGACTGATGCACCCGGTAGTGGATGATGTGGAAATTGAAAAATCTAACATCATCATGGTCGGTGAGACCGGTACCGGTAAAACACTACTGGCCAAGTCGATTGCCCGTTTATTGCAGGTGCCATTCGCAATTGTAGATGCTACGGTGTTTACAGAGGCCGGTTATGTAGGTGAGGACGTAGAAAGTATCCTCTCGCGCCTGCTGCAAAGCTGTAATTATGATGTAGCTGCCGCCGAGCAGGGAATCGTATATATTGATGAAATAGATAAAATAGGCCGTAAAGGAGATAATCCATCCATAACCCGCGATGTGAGTGGCGAAGGTGTACAGCAGGCTATGTTGAAACTGCTGGAGGGCTCCGAAGTGCTTGTGCCACCGCAAGGCGGCCGTAAGCATCCTGAGCAAAAAATGGTTAAGGTGAATACGCAGAACATCCTGTTCATTTGCGGAGGTGCTTTTGAAGGTATAGACAAAATGATAGCCCGCAGGGTGCAGACATCTTCTATCGGTTACAATGCTATCAAAGCATCTACAGACCTGGACAGGAGTAATTTGCTGCAATATGTCAATGCACAGGACCTGCGTTCGTTCGGACTGATACCTGAGTTGCTGGGCAGGTTGCCAATAGTTACCTACCTGAACCCGCTGGATTCAGATGCGCTGAAGAGGATATTGACAGAACCTAAGAATGCATTGGTGAAACAGTATAAAAAGCTGTTTGAATACGAAGGCATAGAGTTGACAGTTGAGGATGAAGCGCTGGATTACATGGTGTCAAAAGCCGTGGAATATAAATTAGGTGGCCGTGGGCTGAGGGCTATCTGCGAAATGATACTGACAGATGTGATGTTCGATATACCTTCTGAAAAGAATAAGAAGAATTTTACGCTGACATTAGACTATGCAAGGCAGATGCTGGAGCATTCAAAGCTCAACCAACTGAGGGCAGCATAAATAATACAGAAACATATTTAATACTATAAAAGCTATATGGAAGACCTGGTAAAAAAACTTACTGAAGAAGCCGGCCTGACCGAAGAACAGGCACTGCAGGCACTGAATGTTGTAAAAGAATACATCATGAGTAAAGTGCCGCCAATGATGCACCCGATGATAGATAGTTTCCTTGCTGCCAAGCAGGATGGTGACGATCCGCTGGGTGATATGATGAAGAATTTAGGCAACTAAACTGCCTGGTAAATTGAACGCCTGTTGCTACTGCAACAGGCGTTTTTTATATCTCTTTTACCCTGTCCCACTGTTGAAATGTGAACGCATGAGCATGTTTTTCGTCAGCTTCATGCGGTTCTTCCCATGTCAGTTTCCAGTGCGCATGGTTCATGTGCGGAAAGAAAGCATGCGCATCATTTATCACGGTATGTACTCTTGTCAGGTAGATGCGATCTATGCTATCTATTAATTGCTCATATATTTTGCCGCCGCCTATAATAAAGCTCTCACTGAAATCTTCCTCTTCCAGTCTTGCAATTGCATCTTCCAGGTTGTTGAACAGAAGCACTTCTTCAGGCAGGTGTAATCCTTTTTGAGATGACACAACAATATTCAACCTGTTCACCAAAGGTTTGCCTAGCGACTCGAATGTTTTCCTGCCCATAAGCACCGGTCTGCCAAGAGTCGTTCTTTTAAAGAACTTCAGGTCTTCGGGCAGTCGCCACGGCAGATCATTATCACGGCCAATGGCATTGTTTTCAGACATCGCAACTACTGCTGATAATATCATTTTACAAATTCAGAAATAAACAATCAAACAGTGAACAGGAACTTTTACCTTTTCACTGTTTAAAAACATTGACTTATACTGCTACCGGGGCTTTTATGTGCGGGTGTGCTTCATAATTCTCCAATGTGAAGTCCTCGTACTTAAAGCTGAAAATGTCTTTTACATCCGGATTTATTTTCATCGTAGGCAACGGCAATGGTTCGCGCGTAAGCTGCAGTTTTGCCTGCTCAATATGATTGCTATATAAGTGCACGTCACCGAATGTATGCACAAACTCGCCATATTCAAGTCCGCACACCTGTGCCATCATCATTGTAAGCAGTGCATAAGATGCAATATTAAAAGGTACACCTAAGAACACATCTGCACTGCGCTGATACAGCTGGCAACTCAATTTGCCGTTGGCTACATAGAACTGGAACAAGGCGTGGCAGGGTGTTAATGCCATTTGCTTCAGGTCGCCTACATTCCATGCATTCACAATGATGCGTCTGCTGTCAGGGTTGGTTTTCAGTAGATGAACAGCTTCGCTTATCTGGTCATATGTTTTACCGTCAGCCCCCGTCCAGCTTCGCCATTGGTGACCGTAAACCGGGCCCAGATCGCCACGTTCATCTGCCCATTCGTCCCAAATTCTTACCCCGTTATCTTTCAGATATTTAATATTGGTATCTCCGTTCAGGAACCACAACAACTCATATATGATAGACTTCAGGTGCAGCTTTTTTGTGGTCAGCATCGGGAACCCTTTTTGCAGGTCAAACCTCATCTGGTAGCCAAAACAGCTAATAGTGCCAGTACCGGTACGGTCACTCTTTTCTGCCCCCGTATCCAGTATATGTTGTAGTAGATCTAGATAAGCCTGCATAAATACCGATATTTAGATATGATACCGCAAAGTTAACTTATAGCATAGTTTAATAGGGTAAAACACTCGCTAATGGGGATAAACAGTTAATTCTTACTATAAATGATATTATTTTTGTTACTTCATACCATATTTTTTTACCGCATGAGTAAAACATTATCCATTGTAATCCCGGCCTACAACGAAGGTGCTACCATACACCGGATACTCAACCTTATCAAGGAAGTGCAACTCATTGATAACATCCGAAAAGAGGTTATCATAGTTAACGATTGCTCTAAAGACAATACCGAAGATGCCATAATGGCCTATAAAGATGCCAATCCTGACCTGCCTATCAGTTACTATAAACACGAGGTGAACCAGGGTAAGGGTGCAGCGTTGCACACAGGTATTAAATATGCCAAAGGTGATTATACCATTATCCAGGATGCTGACCTTGAGTACGACCCTAACGAATATAACCTGCTGTTGAAACCAATAGTGAATGGATTTGCTGATGTAGTGTACGGTTCCCGCTTTATGGGAGGCAATCCGCACAGGATATTATTTTTCTGGCACTCGTTGGGAAACGCCATGCTTACCTTTATGTCTAATATGTTCACCAACCTGAACCTGACAGATATGGAAACCTGTTATAAACTGTTCAGGACAGACATCATACAGAAAATTGACCTTCGTGAAAAACGCTTTGGTTTTGAGCCGGAGGTTACAGCCAAAATATCCAGGGTGCCGAAGGTAAGGGTCTACGAAGTTGGTATTTCCTATTATGGACGTACTTATGAAGAAGGTAAGAAGATAGGCTGGAAAGATGGCTTCAGGGCCATATACTGTATCTTAAAATACAACTTGTTCAATAAATAATTATGCCGCTGATATTACCCGTAAAAGGAGTACTGCCCAATATCCCGAAAGATTGTTATGTAGCTGAGAATGCTACTATTGTAGGCGATGTGGTTTTGGGAAAGGAGTGCAGTGTGTGGTTCAATGCTGTGATCCGCGGCGATGTGAACAGCATTCGCATGGGTGATAAAGTAAATATCCAGGATGGAGCCTGCATACATTGCACCTATCAGAAAACTAAAACCATCATTGGCAATAATGTGTCCATCGGTCACCACGCCATTGTGCACGGCTGTACTATAGAGGACAACGTCCTGGTGGGTATGGGGGCTATTATTATGGATAATGTGAAGATCGGCAAGAACAGTATTATTGCCGCCGGAGCTGTTGTTTTAGAGAATACTGAGGTGCCTTCAGGCAGCATTTTCGCCGGAGTGCCCGCAAAAAAGGTAAAAGATATCAGTGCAGAACTGCTGGAAGGAGAGGTACAACGCATTGCAAATAACTATGTTATGTACAGTTCTTGGTTCAAATAAGGGCTTTATATGACAATTTTTTATTTTTATTGCTATTCTCAGTACCTATTGCATAATAGGGAATTAGGATATACATTTGTTTCATTATAAAACGCATGATCTGTATGAAAAAACTTATTCTAGCTTTACTTGCTGTATCAACTTTGGGTACTGCTGATGCACAAAAAAATAGTGTACTTGTTTACGGTACTGGCGGTCTGTCAACTAACAAAACCGACAATGGCGGCGGTAGCGAAAATAAAAGCTTTAACTGGCACATCAATCCTGGTGTTGGTTACCAATTCACTGACAACATCACGATAGGTGTTCAGGGTGGTATCTGGAGCGAATTCGGTGAAAACAGGAGCGCTAATCCAACTAACACTGCATGGATGAGAAATGCAAGGGAAACAAGGGAGTGGCAAGCAGGTGCTTTCTTCCGTTATACCAAATACTTCGGTAACATATTCTCTATGTATACTCAATTGGACCTGAGCTATGTTTCCGGTCAGAATGTTTCTGAAGACGAAACAAGGATGGTTGATTATACCGCTAACCAGATCGTTAACCAGGTTATTTATAACTACGATTACTACAATGGCTTCCAGGCGTTCATTACTCCAATGGTGGCTGTAACTGTACACGATGGTTTAGCACTTAACTTCGGTATGGGTGGTCTTGGCTATCGTACTATCAGCTACGATACTCCTAAATCTCCAAGTCCACAGAACGCAGTTATCGACCAGAGCAACTTCATGTTCAACTTCGGTAACCAATTCAGCTTCGGTATCACTAAAAACTTCGGCTGCTGCCACCACAAAACAGGTAATGTAAAACCTGGTGATGACCTGCGCCCGATGAAGATGGATGCTAACGATGATGATGAATAATTATCAACGAATTATAAATGATTTGAAACGTCCCTGTATTGCAGGGACGTTTCTTTTTTATGTATATATGCTCAATCTTTAGTACTTGTTTTCGTAACTTTGCAGCCTGTTTCACAAAAGCTGATGGCCTGTCCCGGCCCATTTCTAAAAAGATATTTATATGTCATATACGCCCAAAAATAAGGTTCGCATTGTCACGGCCGCTTCCCTCTTCGACGGACACGATGCCGCTATCAATATTATGCGAAGGGTAATGCAAAGCAGTGGTGTAGAGGTGATACACCTGGGGCACGACCGTAGTGTGCAGGATGTGGTAGACTGTGCCGTACAGGAGGATGCCAATGCGATAGCTATGACCTCTTACCAGGGCGGCCACGTGGAGTATTTCAAGTATATGTACGACCTGCTGAAAGAAAAGGGTTGCGGGCATATAAAGATATTCGGTGGCGGCGGCGGCGTAATATTGCCTGAAGAGATAAAGGAACTGCACGATTATGGTATCACACGTATCTACTCGCCTGATGATGGCCGCTCTATGGGCCTGCAGGGAATGATAGATGACCTGATACAGAAGAGCGATTTCCCGACAGGCAACCAGCTGAATGGTGAAGTAGGACATCTGAATGATAAGAACCCCAAAGCGATAGGACGGTTAATATCAGCAGCAGAGAACTATCATGACCTGCCCGAAACACAAGCGTTGCTGAAAAAAGTAGAAGAATTATCCTCAGAGTCTAAAACACCGGTACTGGGTATCACAGGTACAGGTGGTGCAGGTAAAAGCTCACTGGTAGATGAGCTGGTGCGCAGGTTTTTGCTGGATTTTAAAGATAAGAACATAGGTATCATATCAGTCGACCCATCGAAACGTAAAACCGGTGGTGCGCTGCTGGGAGACCGTATCCGTATGAATGCCATCCGTAACGAGCGCGTGTATATGCGCAGCATGGCCACCCGCCAGAGCAACCTGGCTGTGTCTAAATACATACTCGATGCGGTGAACATCCTGAAGGCTGCAGATTATGACCTCATCATACTGGAAACCTCAGGTATCGGTCAGAGCGATACGCAGATAACTGACTATTGCGACCTGAGCATGTATGTGATGACACCGGAGTATGGTGCAGCCACACAACTGGAGAAGATAGACATGCTGGATTTTGCTGACATAGTGGTCATCAACAAGTTTGACAAACGCGGTGCCATGGATGCCTTGCGTGATGTGAAGAAACAATACCAGCGCAACCATAAGTTGTTTGACAAGGATGCAGACAGTATGCCTGTGTTCGGTACCATAGCATCACAGTTCAACGATCCGGGTACCAATACTATGTACAAGTCGTTGATGGACATCATCAAAGAAAAAACGGGACAAGACCTGCACTCTAATTTCGAGGTGAGCAACGAGATGAGCGAGAAGATATACATCATTCCGCCCAACCGTACACGCTACCTGAGTGAGATATCTGAGAACAACCGTAAGTATGACCAATGGACAAAAGACCAGGCTGCAATAGCTCAAAAACTGTTCGGTATTACCAAGACCATTGAAACGCTTAAAAATAGTGATGTAGAGGATAAAGACCGCCTGATAAAGACACTGCAGGAGGTGTACAGCAAAACTGAGATAGGACTGGCGCACGAGAACAAAGAACTACTGAACAACTGGGCGGAAAAGAAAGCGAAGTATACGGACGAATATTACACCTTTAAGGTGCGTAATAAAGAGCTGAAGATAAAGACACATACAGAGTCATTGTCTCACACACAGGTGCCGAAAGTAGCCGTGCCTAAGTTTGAAGCATGGGGCGAGATACTGCAATGGGCATTGAGCGAGAACTTCCCCGGTGAATTTCCTTATGCTGCAGGTATCTATCCTTTCAAACGCGAGGGTGAAGACCCGACACGTATGTTTGCAGGAGAAGGTGGACCTGAACGTACCAACAAACGATTCCACTATGTATCTAAAGGGTTACCTGCTGCGCGCCTGAGCACGGCCTTTGATAGTGTGACCCTTTACGGACAGGATCCGGACCACAGGCCGGATATATATGGTAAGATAGGTAACTCCGGCGTGAGTATCTGCTGCCTGGACGACGCCAAGAAACTCTACAGCGGTTTCAACCTGGCCGACCCCAAGACCTCGGTATCTATGACCATCAATGGTCCGGCACCTACTATTACCGCCTTCTTTATGAACGCTGCTATTGACCAGCAATGTGAGTTGTATATCAAAGAGCACGGACTGGAAGAAGAAGTAAATAAAAAGATAGAAGCGATATATAAAGAGAAAGGTTTACCCCGCCCTGTATATAATGCATCCACTTTCAGCGATGCAGCGGTAGGCGTACTACCGGAAGGTAACGAAGGGCTTGGCCTTATGCTGCTGGGCGTTACCGGCGACCAGGTATTACCTGCTGACGTATATGCAAAGATCAAAGAAGACACCCTGAAAGCTGTACGCGGAACCGTACAGGCTGATATACTGAAAGAAGACCAGGCACAGAACACATGTATCTTCTCAACAGAATTCTCACTACGTGTAATGGGTGACGTACAACAGTATTTCATCAACAACGGTGTACGTAACTTCTACTCTGTTTCTATCAGTGGTTACCACATTGCAGAAGCCGGTGCTAACCCGATATCACAATTGGCGTTCACCATCAGTAATGGCTTTACCTTTGTAGAGTACTACCTGAGCCGTGGTATGCATATTGATGAGTTCGCACCCAACCTGTCTTTCTTCTTCAGCAACGGTATCGACCCTGAATATAGTGTGATAGGACGCGTTGCCCGTCGTATATGGGCCAAAGCGATGAAGCATAAGTATGGTGGTAATGAGCGTTCGCAAATGCTGAAATACCACATCCAGACATCAGGCCGTTCATTGCACGCACAAGAGATTGACTTCAATGATATTCGCACAACCTTACAGGCACTGTACGCGATATATGACAACTGTAACTCGCTGCACACGAACGCTTATGATGAGGCCATCACTACACCAACGGAAGAAAGTGTACGTCGTGCCATGGCTATACAGCTCATCATCAACAAAGAGCTGGGACTGGCCAAGAACGAGAACCCTCTACAAGGCTCGTTCATCATCGAAGAGTTGACAGACCTTGTAGAAGAAGCGGTATTGACTGAGTTCGATCGTATAACGGAGCGTGGTGGTGTACTGGGTGCTATGGAAACTATGTATCAGCGCAGCAAGATACAGGAAGAAAGCCTGTACTACGAAACACTGAAACACAATGGTGAGTTCCCGATAATAGGCGTGAATACCTTCCTGAGCAGTAAAGGTTCGCCAACGGTTATTCCGCAGGAGGTGATACGTTCTACAACAGAAGAAAAAGAATTCCAGATACAGACCGTACAGAACCTGTGGAAGCGCAGCGGAGATAAAGGACAGGAGATGCTGCACAGGCTGCAGGATGTAGCTATAAAGAATGAGAACATATTTGCTGAGCTGATGGAAACAGTAAAATATTGCTCACTGGGGCAGATAACCAAAGCTTTATTTGACGTTGGTGGTCAGTACAGGAGGAATATGTAATAACACTATACGGTATTAATACAGAACCCATGCAATTGCATGGGTTCTGTATTATATTTAGTAATCGTTTCTCAACTATTAATATTGTTTATGAAAACCCTGTGCCTGATAATATCACTATCACTCTATTCTTTGTCTGCTTCGGCTGGAGCTAATCCCGTATTGGATAGTCTATTTAAGAGTAGTTTGTCAAAAGATTATTCAAAAGAGTCAATGTTTTATTTTTTCAATGTTATTGATTCTTTGAGTAGCCTGGCAGAAATGATAGACAATTATCCCGAGCGATTTGCTAATTATGCAAAGCATAGAAATCGTCCGCCTATAAAACTTGATGAAGTTTCAAAACTAGAAGATTCACTTTCCATAGATTTTGAAACAGCTTCAAAATTAATACAGGAAAGAGATACCCCTGGCGTGATTTATGACACCACAATGCCTGACGAATGGTACTATTTACCCGATTTTAAGGACAATGCTCTCTACATGAATAATATCAGGAAGTTACTTTTAGCAGATAATATATACCAGCGTGCTATAGGCTATAAACTGGTTGGAGCATTGAAGGACACTTCGTTTTCAGATATGATAAGCAAATCATTAGTAAATGAGAAAGAAGATTACGCAGGATTTTGGAATGCCAATGCAGTAGCAATAACCGCACCACTGTCGACATCAGTATTGTTTGATTTTATTGTAAAATACGAAGATTACGGTGACGCACACATGATGCCTATGTATATAAGAATGGATACAGCCAGCATCATACAAACTGCTTATGAGAGAATAAATGATACAAGTGCTAGAGCAAAAATTTTAGCGCTACAAACAATGGCATTGTTAGATACTGGTAGTAGACCGATATCATATATTGTGGATGCACTTAGCAAATGGGACGATAATATTAAAGGGTATGCAATAGTTTCCTTAAGTATGAAACAAAAGAAAAACCTGCTGCCATACTTAAAGCCATTAGCTGATAAACCCGAATTTAGAGATGTAATAATTCAGGTGCTGAACGAGAGCGAATCAGAAGAAGATATTGAGTTTGCGGAAACTCTCAAATAGTAATCTACTATAAAATAAGTCATTTATCTCGCCCAGAGCCTGGGCTCTTGTATGCAAATAATTAAATAATCTTACTTAATATTTGAATACATTGGAATCTTATGTATATTTGTCTTAGGTATAAATATACAGGCTATGATATTCTCATCCGAATTGATAAAAGGAACGCTGAAAACCATTGTGTTAAAGTTGTTGAATGACAATGGTAAAATGTATGGCTACGAGATCACACAAAGAGTGAAGGAGCTGACCAGCGACAGGATACAGATAACAGAAGGCGCACTATATCCAACGCTACATGCCCTTGAAAAAGATGGGCTGGTAACAACAGAGATAGAGTATATAGGCAAACGCCAGCGAAAGTATTATACCATAAGCAAGTCGGGCAAGACTAAGACTACGGAAAAGCTGAGCGAATTAGCAGAGTTTATGGATACCATGTCTTTTCTACTGGACCTGAAACCCAAAACGATATAACAATGTATTGCATCACTGATGAACAGGTAGAATATATCCTCGATGACATTAGACGTAATGGCGTTGAAATGGAGGATCTGCAGTTCAACCTCCTGGATCATATCTGTTGCATCATCGAGTATAACCTCAAAGAGGGTGATGACTTTGAGGTCTTCTATCAGCAAACCGTCAGGCAGTTCTACAAGAACGACCTGAAGGAGATAGAAGAAGAGACCATCAATTTATTAACGTTTAAAAATTATTATGCTATGAAAAAACTGATGATAATAAGCGGAGCCTCAGCCGCATTTATATTACTTACAGGCTCGCTGTTTAAACTGGCTCACTGGCCGGGTGCAGGCATATTGTTTGTTACTGGCATGGTATTGTTCAGCCTGTTATTCCTGCCTGTCCTGTTTCTGTTGAAAACAAAAGAAGCCGGCTCTGCACGCGATAAAGTAGTGTTGACAACAGGCACTCTGGTAGGCATACTATACTGTCTTTCGGCATTATTCCTGGTCATGCACTGGCCGGGTGCAAGGATCATGTGGATCAGTACGCTGACTCTCTCGTTCTTTGTACTGCTACCTGTGTATTTTTTCAATGGCATTCGTAAGCCTGAGACAAAACTCAATACAATAGTTACTACAATAATACTGGTAGGCGTGTTGGGTGTGCAGTTCCTGTTGACACCGGTACACAACAGGCCAAAGACAGAACAGCCTGTTGCAACTGAAGCTGTTAAGTAAACAAAAGCGGGGTGTATCATTGATACACCCCGCTTTAATAATGTCTTTATTAGTCGTCTAATCCTATCTTTTTTTCTACCAGGTAATGATTCCTGTCTGCGGCGGAGCGGGATACAAGCTCTGCAAGGAAACCTGCCAGGAAGAACTGTGTGCCCAGTATCATAGTGACCAGAGACAGGTAGAAAGTTACTTTATTGGTTAGTCCGTAGTCTGCTCCTCCTGCAAGACGCTGTATCACTAAGTACACAACCATTACAAAGCCCAGCAGGAACATTAATGTGCCTAAAGTACCAAACAGATGCATTGGCTTTTTGCCGAACTTGCTGATGAACTGTACGGACAGCAGATCGAGGAAACCATTGATAAAACGCTCCCAGCCAAACTTTGAAACGCCGTATTTACGGGCACGGTGTTGTACCACCTTTTCGCCTATTTTACGAAAACCCGCTGCTTTGGCCAGCACGGGGATGAAGCGGTGCATCTCACCATATACCTCTATGCTCTTTACCACATTGCGCCTGTAGGCCTTTAGCCCGCAGTTCATATCGTGCAGTTTTATGCCTGATACCATACGGTTGACCGAGTTGTACAATTTCGAAGGGAGGTTTTTGGTAACAGCATTGTCGTAACGCACTTTTTTCCATCCACTCACCAGGTCCCAGCCGTCTGCCATTACCATTTTATAAAGCTCAGGTACCTCATCCGGGCTGTCCTGCAGGTCGGCATCCATAGTTATTACTACATTGCCGATAGCTGCTTTGAAGCCCTCGTTCAGTGCAGCACTCTTACCATAGTTGCGTTGGAATTTGATGCCCTTAATATGCGGGTTTTGCGCACTTAACTCCTGTACTACCTGCCAGCTGTTATCAGTGCTGCCATCATCTATCATGATCACTTCGTAGCTGTAACCATGCTCTGTGCACATCTTCTCTATCCACTCCGCCAGTTCGGGTAGCGACTCATCTTCATTATAGAGCGGTATTACTATGCTAATATCTGTCTGCATCTGTTGCTAAAATACTGGAAATAAATTTAGGGTATTTAGGCCTTTGGTGCAGGGTTCCTTTTAGCAAAAGCAGCACCTATGAGGGAAAAGATAGCTCCAAAAAACATCGTACCGAAAATGACGCCGCCTACCATGAATGGGATAAAGAACTTTTTGGTCATCTCAAGCCCCATCTCTATCTGTTCATCGGTCATATTCGGGTTCTTGGCCATCTGCTCTGCTGCCATTTCCATCGACTTGTCTTTCATTTCAGGAAATATCAGGTAGACAGAAAGAAAAGTCCATGCCAGCAATACAAGCGCTGTAATGGCACTACTTTTAAAACCACTGGTGAATACACTGCCATAAGTTACATTGGCATCATTGGCTTTTGAATAAGCTTGCGCGTTCAGTATAATACCTATCAGAAAGGGTACATACTGGACATAGCCTGCCCAGCCTGTCTTAAAGGTTAGTCCTGTTACGTAAAAGATAACATTGACGATGATCATTGCCAGTGCTGTTACAAGGCCGTATGTTTTATGTGTCTGGGTCATTTTATTATTGATTTAGTTTGATATTGTTGTTATTCACCACGCCTATTACTTTGCCGGGTAGCTCTTTGCCAATAAAAGGATTGTTGGCAGATGCGGATGTCATCTTATTCAGTACAACTTTTCCTTTTGCAGAGAAGAGGGTCATATTGGCGGGCTTGCCTTTTTGCAGTCCATCCTGGGCCAGGCCGAATATCTCGCGTGGCTTGTTGGCAAATGCATCCACTATGCTTTCCAGTTCTGCCTTATCGCCTACACCTTCAAGAGCAATGTTGAAGGCAATCTCCTGTATATTCATGCCGTATGCCGCATATTCAAATTCTTTCACTTTGGCATCCCAGTCTTGCGGGCGGTGGTGCGATGTGATGCAGTCTATGGTGCCATCTTTCAGTCCTTTGATCAATGCCTGCCTGTCTTTCTCTGTTCTTAGCGGTGGTGTTACCTTATACATGCTGCTGTAACCCACCAGTGCCTCATCGGTCAGTGCCAGGTGGTAGGGGGTAACGGAGCAGGTAACGTTCAGTTTTTCTTTTTTGGCTTTGCGTATCATATCCAGGCCGGCGGCGGTAGATATACCTGTAAAGTGCAACCTTGAACCCGTATACTTCAGCAACTGCAGGTCACGGTAGATGATAATGGTTTCTGCCTCAGGTGGTATACCCGCCATACCTATGCGTGTCGACACGGCTCCTTCATGCATCAGCCCTGTGCTGGCTATGGAATCATCCTGCGGTATTTGTATCAAAGTACCATTGAATGCTTTTACATATTCCAGTGCTTTCAACATCAGGTTCGATGTCTGTACCGGCTTCCAGCCATCAGTAAATGCAATGGCACCATGTGCCTGCATGTCCATCATCTCGGCCAGGTTTTTACCCTCGATATTCTGGGAAATACTACCCATAGGATGCAGGTTTACAATATTGCCTGCTGCCTTTTTCAGTAAAAATTCAACTACTGACTTTGTGCTGACTACAGGGTCTGTATTTGGTGCCAGGAATACATCTGTAAAACCACCGGCTGCCGCTGCAGCAAGGCCGCTTTGTATCGTTTCTTTCTGCTCATGTCCCGGTTCGGCATAGTCTGCCATTATATCCACCCAACCTTTGCTTACCGATATCGGGCCTTCACTTTTAGCAGATGTATATACTTTTTTGCCATCTACTTCTATACTGCTTTCACCGGTTTTTTTTGCAGATGCGGCTATCTTGCTGATGATACCATCTTTAATAGTAATATCAACGACCTTGTTATGAAATTCCGACGTCGTGTCAGTGATCTTAGCCTGTAGAATGTGCACTTGCATATGGCTATTGAGTAGCAGCTGTTGGTTTGCGAAGGCTGCCGGCTAAAACCCATGTTTCAGCGGCCAGCATTATCACGGCTAAAATAACACAAAGTTTCCAAAGCGGGAAACTGCCCCACCTGTTGTAACCACCAGTAGTGCCGATTGTATCAGCACTCACTATTTCTACATCAATGCCCGGCCATAACTTGTTCAGTTGCCCGGGATCTATTGTTGCCAGTTGCGATTCTGTCCTGCTGCTGTTAACGGCAATTACCGTCGTATCGCTGCCCTGTGCCCACAGGCTGTAGAATCCCGGTTGGTGAACCACATCATCTATGAACACATTCAGCCCTGCACCATATCCATGTTGTGTTGGTATTGCATCGCTGCCCTGTGTATAAAGATGCACCATATTGCGCTCATTAGCCTTGTTCAAAGGCAGGTAAGCAGGTTCATTGTTGCCCAGCGTCAAAGCATACATATTTCCTCCGTTGGTGCTTATACCCATACGGTACAGGAATGGGGCAAAGAAATAGCCGGAGGTGAAATTCCCGGATTGCAGATCGATACCAGTAGTCAATACGTATAATTTTCCGTTTTGCGGGCTGTATTGTGCAAACAGCGGGTCGCCGTTGCGAAAGCTGAGGACGGACTGCCTGTTGGCAGTGATACCTGAATTTATAACATAGTGCCAGTTTGCTACGGGCAACTGTACATTTTCGGGCACCTGTTCAAAAAGGTCGCGCACCAGGTCGCTGCCTTGTTGTAATGATGTTGCAGCCTGTGTAACGGTATCAATATTTGTAATGGACAGGTCTGCTATTTCTGCCAGTCCTTCGTTCATTTCGGCGATGTTATTGGTTTTGCCCGGGAATAGGCATACGGTCTGGCCTTGTTGCAGGGCCAGGGCTATCTGCTTGCCCAGCGCCGGGCTGATCCTTGTGCATCCGTTTACTATCACCAGGCTGTAAGTACTCCAATCTGCAGGTGGGTTATCTATGTTGGCATTGTTCAGCCTGAAGCCATTGTAGGCACGGAATGCTGCCTGAATGTAGGGGCTGGGTTGTCCTTCGTTCAGCGCCAGTACACTCAGGTTGGGCGCACTTCGTGCCGTGATACGAAAGGTATCGTCAAATTTTACCGACTCATCATCAATCACCAGTTCTGCTCTTTGCCAACCTGCATCATTTGCCCTGAAGGATAGTGTATCAATACTTTGGTTGTCCTCATCAAAGCTGATGGTGGCAGCACTTTTTATCTGTCCGTTTACCAGCAGGTTCAGAACGGGCGCCTGCCCCGGCGCCTTGCCCGATACCCTGCTTCTGACTATCAACTGGTTGCTTTCCCCTGTTTGTAAGACGGGGTCAACCAGGTAGGCTGTGTCAATGAATATGTTCAATGGTTCAGTACCGTTTACAGGCAAGGCATATACTGTAATGTTATCATCAGCTTCAGGCGGATCACTTACGGCTACCTGTTGCATGTCCGAATAGTAATATAGGTCGGCACCAGGTATAGCTTCCGATTCAGTGATACTTTTGAGCAGGGACAGCACCTGCCGGGCCGTTTTAGTAGTGGACGATAATTCAATCCCGTTCACCTCGTTTAAGACTTTGTCAGCAGGCATAGGGCGATAACTTACAGGACGGTCGTTGGTCAGTAGCACGAACTTTGTGCCCGGTGCTGCATTCTTCACCTGTCTGCGCGCAGCAGATTTTGCTATGTCCAGCAGGCGCTGTGCGTCCTTTCTCAGGCCCATGCTGCCTGAGTTGTCTATATATATCGCCTGCAGCCGGTTTTCGGTTGCTTTCTTATCGCCGTTGGTAAAAAAGGGCTGCGCAAAGGCCAGTACCAGCAGTGCCAGGAACAACATCCTGAGTGCCAGCAGCAGCTTATACCGTACCTGTGATTGCTTTTGTGAGCGCAGCTGTATATTCTTCAGGAAACGGGTATGCGGGAAATACACCGTTTTATACCTGCGCAGGTTGAACAGGTGTATCAGCACCGGGATAGCCAATGCCAGTGCCGCGGTAAGGAATAAGGGGTATATAAAACTCACAACTCAAATATAAGGTTATTGATACGCCAAAGGATAAAAATGAAAAACAAAAACTGTTAATGTTTCGTGTATGGTACAATGCAAGTATGCGGTAATATGATTATTCGTAGCTTTATCACTACATAACTCACTATGGCACCTTTTCATCTTTTGGGCAACATCATCTGGCTGGTCTTCGGCGGGCTTATCAGTGCGCTGATCTATTTTGTTTGTGGTGTACTGTTTACACTAACCATCATAGGTATCCCGTTTGGTATACAATGTTTCAAAATAGCCGGGCTGGTGCTGGCGCCTTTTGGCAGGGAGGTGGTGAGCAGCAGCAGCAATAGCGGTTGCCTGGCCACACTGTTCAATATCATATGGATACTCTGTGGAGGCTTATGGACAGCCATTACCCATATCGTATTTGGTATACTGCTTTATATCACCATTATCGGCATACCTTTCGGCAGGCAGCATTTTAAGTTGGTAGAGATCAGCCTGATGCCCTTTGGCAAACGGGTATTATAGATGTTACGCCTCTCGTTTTGTTTCCCCGGCATATAAATTGTTCCCGTTTTGTTTCCATCAATGCACTGAAACAGCTTGTTTGGTTCCTTGTATTTTGCTGATAGTCAAATTTTTACGCTGTTTTGTTTCCAAATGTTTCCCAAAACAGAAGAAAAATATAAAGGCCTTCGGAACATTGTGTTGTTCATTAAATAAAGAGCGTAAGTATCATTTACAAAAAATATACTTACGCAAAAATACGTAAAAAATAACAATTAATGCTATTTATTTTTTAGTTGATGTCATTTAGTAGGCGTGTGTTATATGCCACCTATCAGTTGTTTTGCATGCCTGCCTCAACCCATTTTTCCACCTGCCTTATCTCGCAATTGGTCAGTTTTAATCCTCCCTGTGGCATAGCCTGGTAGCCTGGCTCATAGTTGATACATTTTACCAGGTTCTTGTTTTGTACGGCACTTTTCACCGCAGTATAATCCGTTAGTACTAAATTGCCCTGGGGTGTAGTGCCACTGTGGCAGCCCGTACAGTATTTTTGCATCAGTGGCTCAATGGCTGCAGCATATGTGAAATTGTTCGAGTCGCACGGAGATGTGCAACTGCTATCTTTTAATGCACCTGCGTTTATCCATTTTTTTATTAGGTCGGTTTTTTCTGTGCTAAGTGCCGGTGCGTCCTGTGGCATACGTTCTTCAGTAAGGCCAACAATAGATTTATATATCTTGCTACCTATTGCATTGCCCGGAGCAATACCTTTCTCAACAATGTTCTCATAGCTATCCAGGACATACCCTTTGGCATGGCCGGCTGCGTCATGACAACCACTTTTAGCACATTCTGATATGAAAATTGGCAGTATATCCCTGTCAAAACATAAACCCGGAACCCCTGTTCTGTCCTGAACGGGAACAACATATGGATCGTGCTGGCAGGATACCGCAATAACGCATATAATGACAAACCCGGCTAATAAACGTGATATATTCATCTAAGAACAGTTTTCGAACAGTAATACTAAGGATTTTGCTCAACAAGTACGCTGACAAATATCATGATGTTTGTCAGCATATTTGTTTTACCTGTCGAATATATTATTTATTACATCTATAGACAGTGGTTTAGAATAGTAGTCTGCCACCTGGTTGTATTTTTTGGATCTTTCCCTGTCCTCGTTGTCAATAGAAGAAGATAATATAATAACAGGCTGTTGCAGGTCCAGTTGGGTATATGCATCCAGAAAGTCCCAGCCTGTTTTATTGTCCGGGAAATTCAGGTCGAGGAATGTAAGCCTGTTAAGTGCAGGTTGTATACGCATATATTCAATAGCACTATCCGGGGCCTCAAATACTTTGATTTGTACGTCGGGAAGTATTTTCGATATGAGACGTTTGTTGATCATGTTGATGAGCCTGTCATCGTCTACCAGGCATATCTCATCTACCTGGTCAATATTCCTGTTGTTGAAATTTGTACCATGAGTTTCTGCTGACAAGAGCGTCTCATTCATGTGCTGAATGATCCTGTTGATCTTATTGACAGGATCTTCGAGTTCTGCAAAATAGGATAGTATATCTTCAGTTGTATTATCCTGTAGTTTGCCTGCATTCAGCAAGAGCATGATCTTGGAAAACTCATGACGAAGCTCGTGTGATGTGATAAAAGAGAATTGCCTGATCTTTTTGTTGGTTTCAGCCAGTGCTTTTTCATCCTGTTTCCGCTGGGTAATGTCCATTTCTATGGCCATAAACCCGGTTAGCGTATCACCATTATATATGGGTTCAATACGTACATCCAACCAGTATTTATCACCGTTTTTACTGTAGTTGAGAATTTCAGCTTTTATCATTTCACCTTTGACAATAGCGTCTGTCATCAGTGCTACGGTTCCGGGGTCTGTCTCGGGGCCATGTACCAGTTCACCGGGTTTTTTACCTATTGCTTCCTGTATGGTATACCCGGTTGTTTTGGTATAGGCATCATTTACCCAGGTTATTCTACCTTCAGCATCGGCAAGAACAATGATGTTATTTGTCCTGTTGATGACCCGCATCAGTCGTTTCGACTCCAGCAAGGCTTCCTGCATGCGAATGTTGGCCTTTTGTACCTGGTCGCTGAAGTTCTTAAGGTCAGTAATGTCCGTGCCATTGCCGACGAAGCCGGAAAATTCTCCTTTGGAATTGAACTGGGGGCTACCTGTTACCTGCATCCATCTATATACCCCGTCTTTGCCCATAAGCCTGCATTCCAACCCGAATGGCGTACGTGACTCAAAGTGGGTGTCGCGTTCGCGGGCGAAGCCTGCTATATCGTCCGGGTGTATTAGTTTTGTCCATCCGTCACCCATCAGTTCTTCCTGTTTCATACCCGAAAAGGTCTCCCAGGTGGTGTTGAAAAAAGTACAATGCTTATGTTCATCTGCCGTCCACATAAGTATCGGCGAATCATTGGCTATGGATTTGAACCGCAGTTCACTATCCATCAGCTGTTCGTTCAGTAGCTTTATATCTGTAAGGTCAACAGCAGTTCCCACAAAACCGATGCAATTATTACTACTGTCATATTGTGGTGAGCCTTTTAACATCATATACCTGTACACGCCATCTTTACGTTGCATCCGGCATTCTATTTCAAATGGTTTGCCCTCGTGGTAGATAACAGAGCGTTGCCGGTTGATGATGTCATGGTCATCAGGGTGCAGTATACTCATCCAGTCTGCACCATGCAGTTCTTCCAGCTTTTTTCCTGTAAAATCTACCCATGCCTTATTTACATAATTCACACCTGTGTCAACGGATGACGTCCATGTCATTACAGGCGTATTATCAGAAATAGACCGGAACCTGTTTTGGCTAATTGCCAGATCTTCTATCAGTTCACGTTCCCGGGTAACATCAACAGCTATACCGGTAAGCGTGTCAGGTAAGCCATTTTCGCCTTTGTAAAAAATGGCGTCTCCTTTTATTACTTTAACGCTCCCGTCTTTATGTATGATACGAAACTCATTATGACTCTTGCCATTTTGTTTTGCTTCAGCAACTCCTTTTTGATATATTTCTGCATCTTCAGGATGTAAGTGGGAAGCGAAAATGCTTTTGTCCGCCATCATTTCCTCAGGGGTATATCCCCATACGTCAAAACATGCTTTGTTTGTGTAAAGCAGATCGAAGGTATTCATGTCAACACACCATATCACTTCACGTGAATACTGCAGCACATCCAGGATATGCATTTTCAGTGTATCATTCATTTTTTTACAAGAGGGGAATAATTAATTGTATTACAAGAATGTATCTAATACAAGATAGTAACTTTGTTTAAAGATTTTAATGTTATTAATGCTATTTGTTAAACATTTAATGCCTGTTTTTACCCGGATGTACTGAAGTATACAATCTAAGTTTACCGATATTTATATCATGAATATGCATTTGCAAAAAACTACAGTTGACGACCTGGAAACTTTGTTCATTTTCCAAACCGATGAAACGTCTAACTATGTTGCCGCTTTCAACACGCCCGACCCTGCTGATAAGCAAGCCTACATGGAGAAGTGGAGAAAGATAGTAGCCAACTCCACTATTAATATGAAAACCATATTTGTCGATGATGTTCCGGTAGGTAGTGTAGCGCATTTTGAGATCGAGGACGAAACCAATGTATCTTACTGGATCGATCGTCAGCACTGGGGCAAGGGCATTGCCACCAAAGCCCTTCAACAATTATTAGCTACTACTGATAAGAAGATACTATACGCAAGAATAGCTTACGATAACACAGGCTCGCAGAAAGTACTGGAGCGAAATGGCTTTGTACGAATAGGCACGGATAAAGGTTTTGCCAATGGCAGAGGGAAAGAGATAGAAGAGTTTGTATACAGGCTGGAGTTGTAATAATAGCGGAACTTCTTAAATTCACATTGTTTTGTTATACCTGAAACTTGTAAACTATGTATAAATTACTATTGTTGTTGGTGCTGTTATCTGCCGATTGTTATGCACAACGATCTGACCTGCTTGCAAAAGCTGCCGTACCCGGAAAAGCATTCGACCTTACAGCTCCGGTTAGTACTGACTATCATGCCCCTGCTTACAACAGGGCGCGGTCCGGCTCCTGTACGAATGGACTAACTGTAACCGGTAACGTACTTGCTGCTGTGGGTGGCGGCCTGATAGGCTGGCCATGCGGTACATACCTGGGAGGTGGTGACCCTGAATGGGGGCTGGCTATTGCCGGTGCCGGGGTTTTGGCTGTTGCCATACCTCTCGCTATCCTGGGCCAGAGAAAATGCAATGGCAGATATGCACTGGAAGGCCGGGTCAATTCAATGTACGCCCATAAAAGGCCATCAAAACAATTGATATTTGCAACAAGCGGGAATACCGTGGGGTTACAACTGAATTTCTAATGTAGCTGTAGGGTTGGAGATATGTTTGTGTTCTTCTCCAACGTACCCACGTGTTAATGTTGGAATGGTAAACAAGCATATTACGTGCTTAGGAGAAATACTCAGGAGATTTCTCTCTATGCTCCGTTTCGTTCGAAATGACGAACTCTATTTTAGGTTTTGATTTATCAAACCAGCTCCTTCACGCTCCTGCTCACCATTTCGCGTACAGCTTCAGCTATGCCTTGTGCGTCAAAACCGCATTCGCGTTGCAGTTCTTCAGGTTTGCCGTGCTCTATAATGCTATCAGGAATGCCCAGCATTTTTACTTCGGGTGTATAATTATTAGCAGCCATAAACTCTAACACCGCACTGCCAAAACCACCTACTATGGTTCCGTCTTCTACGGTTATTATTTTGTTGAATTTCTGTGCTATCTCGTGTAGTAATGGTTCGTCCAGCGGCTTGGCAAAGCGCATGTCGTAGTGCGCGGGGTTCAGCCCTTCGGTCATCAGTTCTTTGCAGGCCTGTACGGCAAAGTTGCCCGGGTGTCCCAGTGTCAGTATCGCTACGTCTTCACCATCTTTTATCATGCGGCCTTTACCGATCTCTATTTGCTTCATTGGGGTGCGCCATTCAGGCATCACACCTTGTCCGCGCGGGTAGCGTATCACAAACGGGTACCGGTTCTCGTCCAGTTGCGCTGTGTACATCAGGTTACGCAGTTCGGCTTCGTTCATAGGTGCGCTCACTACCATGTTGGGTATGCAACGCATATAAGCTATGTCGTAAGCACCGTGGTGTGTCGGTCCGTCATCACCCACCAGTCCCGCACGGTCCAGGCAGAAGACAACAGGCAGCTTCTGTATCGCTACATCGTGCACCACCATATCATAACCACGCTGCATGAACGAACTGTAGATGTTGCAGAACACCCTCATGCCCTGCGTAGCCAGTCCCGCACTTACAGTTACAGCGTGCTGCTCGGCTATGCCCACGTCAAAAGCACGGTCGGGCATTTCTGCCATCATGTATTTCAGCGAGCAGCCTGATGGCATTGCCGGTGTAATACCCATGATCTTGTCATTGGCTTTGGCCAGCTCTATAATGGTATGCCCGAAAACATCCTGGTATTTAGGAGCCTGGGGTACGTCGTATGTCTTTTTGTTGATCTTGCCCGTTATCTTATCGAAAGTACCGGGTGCGTGCCAGAGGGTCTGGTCTTTTTCGGCCAGGTCGTATCCCTTACCTTTTACTGTTTTTATGTGCAGCAATTTCGGGCCGGGAATGTCTTTCATATGTTCCAGCACCTCAACCAGCTTCAGCACATTGTGCCCGTCTATCGGGCCGAAGTAGCGCAGTCCCAGCGCTTCAAACAGGTTGCTGGTTTTAGACAGCATACCTTTTACACTCGCCTGCAGCTTAGATACCACGTCGCGCTGGTAGTCGCCGTAAGGCAGCTTGCCCAGCAGTTTCCATACATCATCGCGCAGCTTGTTATAAGTGTGCGAAGTTGTGATGTCTGTCAGGTATTCTTTCAACGCCCCTACATTGGGGTCTATAGACATGTTGTTGTCGTTCAGTATCACCAGCAGGTTGCAATTGCTTACACCTGCGTGGTTCAGTGCTTCAAAAGGCAGGCCCGCGGTCATAGCGCCATCGCCTATTACAGCTATGTGCTGGCGGTTGGTCTCACCTTTGTACTTTGAAGCTATGGCCATACCCAGCGCCGCGGATATGGAAGTAGAAGAGTGCCCCACACCGAAAGTATCATATTCACTCTCGCTGCGTTTGGGAAAACCACTCAGTCCCTTGTATTTCCTGTTGGTATGAAAAACCTTACGGCGGCCGGTCAGTATCTTATGGCCGTAAGCCTGGTGGCCTACGTCCCATACCAGTTGGTCGTAAGGGGTATTGAGCACATAATGCAGGGCTGTGGTCAGTTCAACCACGCCAAGGCTGGCACCAAAGTGACCTCCGTGTACGCTTACACAGTCAATAATGAACTGCCTTAACTCGGTACAAACTTGCTGTAACTCCTCCTTTTTCAGCTTTTTCAAGTCTGCGGGAGTATCAATATTGGTTAGTAACGGCCCTGCCTGAATTTCGTTCATGAGCAATGTTTGCAATAATCTGTCAAAAATAGTTAAAAGATAGCGATGTGTAACGCCCAATAACATTAAAAACGCTGATAATGTTGCATTTTAATTGAATATATTGAGTGATATGCTTGTTTTAACAGCTTGTCAGGCCAAATTCTTTCAACAATCAAGCCAAAGTAACATTACACTGTTACCTTTGCGGGTAATATTTAATTATGTTTAACAAGTACTGGAGAGAATACCCTATATGGATGCAGCTATTGCTGCTGATACTCATGGTGTTTACTATGTTCTCGGCAGCAACAGTGCTCAGCCTGTTGCTGGTGCCTATGCTCACCGGAGTATCTACTGCCGAAGTGGTATCAATAGATGTGAACAGCCCGCATAAAACAGTATTTGCATTCAAGATCTTCCAGATGATCAGCAACCTGGCCTTGTTTGGCGGAACCGCATTCTTATTTGCCTATACCAGTCACCCTGAGCCAGTTACTTATTTAGGTTTCAGGAAGGTAAAACGCCCGATGCTGGTTGTAGTTTCTTTATTATTACTGGTGGCCTCTCTGCCTATTGTATTGCAACTGGGCCAGTGGATGAGGGAGCTGAATTTTGCCGCAGCCAACGAATCGCAGGAGCGCAGCGATACTATTATGAAAGCGCTGATGCAGGACAAGACCGTCGGTGATCTGCTGTTTACGGTTTTTGTACTGGCGGTGATACCTGCCTTTGGCGAGGAGCTGTTCTTCCGTGGTGTTATCATGCGTTTTTTCCATAAGCAGACAAAGAATATCAGCTTCGCTATTTTTATGTCGGCAGGGTTGTTCGCTTTGTTTCACGGCCAGTTATACAACCTGCCGTCTATCTTTATCATGGGTATGGTGCTGGGTTATGTGTATTATTACACCGGCAGTATATGGGCCAATATCATTGTACACTTTACCAACAACGCCCTGCAGATAGTAGTGGAATATATGGCAAAGAATGGCATTATCCCCGATTCCGTGACAGAGAACGATAGCTTTCCCTGGTATGTACTGGTAATAGGTACATCGGCGGCGGTATTGTTTTTTATGTTGCTGAAAAAACCGGCAACACCGCTACCTGCCGGCTGGAGCAGCGATTTTACCGTTGAGGAACTTGAAGAAAAATTAAAAGAATTAAACAACAGGCAATAATATGGCTTTACATTGGCCTACATTTTTTACACGTCTTGGCAGTGCCATTGTTTTTTCCGCTATTATGATGGCGGGATTGCTCTGGAACGAATATGCATTTATTGCGCTGATAAGCCTGATACAGGTGTTATGCCTGAGGGAGTATTTCCCGCTGATGAAGAAGATATTCCCTGATGTACACTGGCCTAATTGGTTGCCTGTTACCATACAGGTGTTATCATTACTATGGTTGTTGTTAGAGACACCTGTGCTGAATGGCGTACGCTTTTCTAAAATGATGTTGTTCGTGCCGGTGCTGATACTATTGATGACCACCTTATCAAAAAAGACGGCATTACAGGCGGGTATACAGGCGCTGGGCGGCATATTATATATCATGTTGCCCATGATATTGCTGTATAATATGCGCAGTCAGTCTATACTCATACCGCTATCGCTGGTGCTGATGATATGGATGAATGACACGATGGCCTACCTGGTAGGTTCGTTCATCGGGAAAACCCCTTTCTCGCCTATTTCTCCTAAAAAAACATGGGAAGGTACAGCAGGAGGAGCTATACTCACCATTGCAGGTGCCGCTATCTGGGGTTATTACACGCCTTACTATTCTATGATCGACTGGATGGCACTGGCACTGTGCGCAGCGGTAGCCGGCACAGCGGGCGACCTCTTAGAGTCTAAACTCAAGCGACTGGCCAATATCAAGGATTCCGGCACTATGATGCCGGGGCATGGCGGTGCGCTGGACCGTTTTGATTCCTTGCTGGTGGCTACACCATTTGCATTTGTTTACGCATATATATTCATGCATTATTTACCATTGACCATTTTTTAGAATAATTTTGCCCCCATGTCAATACATCGCGAAGGATATATCTTTATTGTTTTAGCCACGGTTTTGTGGATCATTATCTGGTACACCAGCAATAAGTTTTTGGGGAACATACCCTGGCTGCATTGGTCTATACAGTTTGTTTACTTCCTGCTGTGGTTCTGGGTGCTGTGGTTCTTCCGCATTCCTACCCGCGATCTGACCCGCGATGACAGTCTGGCTATTGCACCTGCAGATGGTAAAGTAGTGGTGATAGAAGAAGTATATGAGCCCGAATATTTTAAAGACCAGCGTTTACAGGTATCCATATTTATGTCGCCGCTAAACGTGCACCAGAACCTGAACCCGATAAGCGGTGTAGTGAAGTATTTTAAGTACCACCCCGGTAAATACCTGGTAGCATGGCACCCTAAATCGTCTACGCTGAACGAGCGCACCAGCTACGTGATCAGCAATGGTAAAACGGAATTACTTACCCGCCAGATAGCAGGTGCTATGGCGCGCCGTATTGCCTATTATGTAAAAGAGGGCGACAGTGTAGAGCAAACCAAAGAGTTTGGTTTCATTCGCTTTGGTTCAAGGGTAGATGTATTCTTTCCCGTAGGCACACCGATAAATGTTAAAATTGGGGATATAACCCAGGGCGGTGTAACAGTTTTAGCTAAAATGCCTTAAGTTTGTATATTATATTATCGAAATTATTAATTACAAAATAACGAAACAATGAAAAAATTATCATTACTGCTTGTTGGCCTGTTGATAGTAGGTACAACATTTGCTTGCGAAGGCGACAAGGGTAGCAAAAAAGAATGCTGCAAGAAAGGTGAGAAAAAAGAGTGCTGCAAAAAAGGCGAGAAAAAATCTTGCGACAAAAAAGCACAATCAGACAAAGACGCTGATCAGGCTAAAGCTTCTAAATAGTTTTAGCATACAATATGTAAAAAGTCCCGCCAACCGGCGGGACTTTTTACATATTGTATTAACCGTTCTTTATTTTATTCCATGTATCATACAGCGATTCCTGTGTGGGCCGGTCAGCTGGTATCTCTCTGAGAGGCTCACAAGGCTGCAGTGTTTCGTACAGGTCTTTGGGCAGGCTTTGATAAAGTGCTGTCCCCTTGGTCTTCCAGTTGATCATGTCATCGCTCACCTGTTTGATCACCTTACCCGGATTGCCTACTACCAGTGAGCGTGGCGGTATTTTAGTATTGGCAGCCACAAAGGATAAAGCTCCGATGATACTTTCGTCACCTATTTCAACTTCGTCCATAATTACGGCATTCATGCCTACCAGCACATTACGACCTATTGTTGCGCCATGAATGATAGCGCCATGCCCTATATGCGCACTCTCTTTCAGCGTTACCGTCACACCGGGAAACATGTGCACTGTACAGTTCTCCTGTACATTACATCCGTCCTCCACTACTATACCGCCCCAATCGCCACGCAGGGCAGCCCCGGGCCCGATATATACATCTTTACCAATAATAACATTACCTGTAACTGCAGCCTGTGGGTGCACATAAGCTGTAGGGTGCACAACCGGCACAAACCCTTTGAATGAATAGAACATGTGTAAAATTAAAAATTCAAAAGCCAAAAAAGTAAAAACATGACAACTGATGCGTTATCTCAATAGACCTTTTAAGAACGTCTACGGCACAGGGTCATATCCACTACCGCCCCACGGGTGACAGGACAGGATGCGCTTAATGGCCATACGCCCGCCTTTCCATGGCCCGTATTTTTTCACGGCTTCCAGTCCGTAGGCGCTACAGGTGGGGGTATAGCGGCATTTTGAGCCGAACAATGGTGATATCGCCCCCTGGTAGAAGCGTATCAGCCCGATGAATAATATGGAGAAAAACTTTTTAATAAGTCAAAATTCAAAAATGAAAACCAAAAACTCAGATTATCTCCGGGTAATGTATGGTTTTATGTATTGTCAGCAGCCATAGTTTCAGCCAGCCTTTTGATGCCTGTTTGTATGCTATGTTGCAAGGTACTGAAATCCACTGCTTCGCGCGCAATATAGAGTATAAAGATGCGCAGGTGTTGGTCGGCGGGTATAGCGGCATACAGGTCTTTTTTGTTCAGGCGCCATGCTTCCAGCATCAGCCTGCGCAGGTGGTGGCGCTGCACCGACCGGCGGAATTTTTTCTTAGGCACGGAAAAGCCAACCCTTGCGGGCGACAGCTCGGCCTCGCGCGGCACTACCTGGTACACGAATTTTACCTGTAAAATAGAAAACGCTTTTCCTGTACGGAAAAGCGTATCAATATGTTGCTCGCGCTTCAGCCGCTCGTATATTTTGAATGTATTACGAATGGCTTTTAGTTTTTAATGATTACTTCAGGCGTGCTTCGCTGGAAACTGTCAGCTTCTTGCGGCCTTTTTTACGACGTGCAGCTAATACTTTGCGACCATTTACAGACTGCATACGCTTACGGAATCCGTGAACTGATTTGCGGCTGCGACGACTAGGTTGAAATGTACGTTTCATCTTTATTTTTATTTTAACCCCTGCTACAGGGTGGTATTTAATTTTTTAAGGGAGTGCAAAGGTAATTGATAAATATATACCTTCCAAATCATTTCACAGAAGCTGTAGCTTCTTTTGTGGCCTGCACCAGTTCGGCTATCAGCAGGGGGTCGCGCTCTATGGCATTGCCCACTACCACTATATTGGCTCCGGCCTTACAGTTCTTGTACACTTTTTCGGGTGTTTGTATGCCTCCGCCTATGAACATAGGTATCTCAATATGGGCGCTCACCTTGCGTATCATCTCCTCCGAAATGGGGTTTTTCGCCCCACTCCCTGCATCCATATATATAATATGCTTGCCCTGCAGCTCGCCCGCCCATGCAGTGCACAGGGCTATATCAGGCTTGTTGGCAGGTATGGGTGCCGAGTGGCTCATATATGATACAGTAGTGGGCGTACCCCCATCTATCACCATATATCCTGTAGAGATCACTTCCAGCCCGCTGGCCTTAACTGCCGGAGCAGAAACCACGTGTTGGCCTATCAGCAGGTCGGGGTTGCGGCCTGATATCAATGAGAGGTACAATAATGCATCCGCATATGGTGTGACCTGTGCCGGGCTGCCCGGGAATAATAATACAGGTATTTTACTATTGGCTTTGAAACGCTCTACGCAGGCTTCCAACTGGTGTTCTACCACCAGGCTTCCGCCCATCAGCAGGTAGTCAACCCCCGCATCATTGCATAATTCTGCCAGGTATTGCATATCGGCAGGGGCCACCTTGTCGGGGTCTACCAATACGGCAAAGCCGCTTTTGCCCGTTCTTTTACGCGCTCTCAGGTCTTCATATATCTTTCCTGTAGCCATGCAACAATACTCTTACAGCACAAAAATGCGTAAATAAATGGTTTTTAGCCACAAAAACTTTGCAACTGTGCGTTATTTCTTCAGCGCGTCGCGTATTTCCATCAGCAATTTGTCAGTAGAAGAAGGCTCCGGTGGTGCAGCAGGCTTGGCCTCTTCTTTCTTTTTGGTCTTATCTATCATGCGTATCATGATAAAGATACAGAAGGCTATGATAAGGAAATCTACTACTGCCTGAATGAAATTACCGTATGATAATACATTGGCGCCCGCCTCTTTGGCCTGTGCCAGGGTATCATACACGTCCCCGTCTTTGCCGGCTTTCAGTACAATGAACTTGTCATTGAATTTGCCGCCACCTGTCAATACCCCTACAAGCGGCATGATAATGTCATTGACCAATGCGCTTACTATTTTGCCGAAAGCGCCACCTATTACTACGGCTACTGCCAGGTCCAGTACATTGCCCTTCATGGCAAATGCCTTAAAATCTTTTAATAAACTCATAACGGGAAATTTTATGTATGCCAAAATACTAAATTTAATTTCCGTCCGAAAGTGTAGCGAAGCGGAAAATACCCACATCGAAGTAACAAAACCCGGCTTTATCTGTTTTTGCAATACCGGGTATCGAAATAAAATATACTCAGGAAACTATTTTCATAATAAATGTTTCCATAGTTTTGCCCCCGAGATTATGGAACCATTAGATAAAATACTGGGTGCTGCCATTGAATTGTTCCGCCAATACGGCTTTAAGACAATTACAATGGACGATATTGCGCGGAGGGCGGGTATATCTAAAAAGACGTTATACCTGCATTTTGCCAATAAAAATGAGGTGGTGAGCGAAACCATCAGTTGGTACAAAACAAAAATATCCGAGAACTGTTGCACGATAATGGAACAGTCGGAAAATGCCGTTGAGGCCATGGTGCGGGTGATGGAGGTATTTGATAGTATCAACAAACAAATGAATCCACTGGCGCTGCTGGAACTGGAAAGATTCTTCCCAGAAGTGTTCAAAGAGTTCAGGGACAGCATGGTAGAGAAGGACGTGCAGAATATCAAGGCCAATATAGAACGAGGCATGAACGAGGGCTATTACCGCCCCGAAATAGATGCCGAGTTCATGGCACGTTACAGAATGGAGCTGTCGCTGCTGATGTATCACCCTACTTTGCTTATCAACGACAGGTTCAACCTGCAGTTTGTGGGCAGGGAAATAAGTGAACACTTCCTGTACGGCATCATGACCCCCAAAGGAGAAAAACTATACCAGAAATATAAAGAACAATACTTTAAGCAAGTTTCTAAAATATGAGACAACTACTCTGTTCAATATCGCTGATAGCATTATTGATACCAAACACACTACACGCACAGCAAAATGGTGAGCCGTTGCAGCTAAGCCTGGACGATGCCATGAACCTGGCTGTAAAAAATAACGTACAGGCTAAGAATGCAAGGCTGGACAGGATGAAGCAAAAGGCCATAAACGACGAGGTGAGGGGCCTGGCATTGCCGCAGGTGAGTACAAAAGGTGAGTATAACCAATATCCTGATCCGGTTAAATCATTCTTACCCGGTACATTCTTTACAGATAAAAATGGTCAGCCATTATACCCACCGGGTACTTTTGTTCCCGTGCAATTTACGCCCAAATATTCTGCAACAGCTTCTGCAACGGCAACCCAGATATTATTTGATGGTAGTGTCATGGTAGCTCTGCAAGCCAGGGAAGCTTTGCTGGAGTTGTATGACCGGCAGACACAGTATACCGAAGAACAAATAAGGTATAATATTCAGAAAGGTTATTTCGCACTGGTAGTGGCTGAAAAGCAATACGAAACCATGAAAGAGACCATGCAGTATATCAGGACAATTGGTCGTGAGACAAAAGCCTATTATGATAATGGTTTTACAGAAAAAATAGATGTGGACAGGATATCTGTTCAGGTAAATAACCTGGCAGCAGATAGTACTAAGGTAGGCAACCTGATAGCTGTAAGTAAACAAATGTTGAAATATCAATTGGGTATTGATATGGAAATACCGATAATATTAACAGATACAGCGGTTGGTAATGCGATATCCGAAGCTAACCAGATGTTGTTGGATGAGGTTAAGTATACGGACCGTACAGACTATATGCTATTGAAAACGCAAAAGAGCCTTAATGAGTACGACCTGAAAAGGCATCACTTGTCAGCATTACCGTCTTTAGCTGCATTTGGTACTGCCGCATATACTTATCAAACGAATGACTTCAGCAAGTTTTTCGGAAATCAGTATGTATTCTATACAGTAATAGGCCTGCAATTGAAAGTACCCATTTTTGACGGCTGGCAAAGACGTAGCAGGGTATCGCAAGCTAAAATAAGCCTGACGCAGACTGAGAATAATATTGATAACCTTAAGCGAGGTATAGACCTGGAAAATAAGCAATATAAAACAACGCTTAAGAACGCATTGTACACACTGGACAACCAGGAGCGTAACTTCTCACTGGCAAAAAGTGTGCTGGAAACTACAAGGGAAAAATATAAAGCAGGTGTAGGAAGCAGTATGGAAGTGTCACAGGCGCAAACAGAAATGCTCAATGCACAGAGCAACTACTTCCAGGCAATGCTGGATGTAATAAACGCACAATCTGACCTTAGAAAAGCAATGGGTCAATTCAAATAATCAAATTAACCAAAACGATATAAAATATATAATAGCATGAAACGCTCGGTTATATTACTACTCACAACGATCATCCTGGCTTCTTGCGGTGGCGAAGAAAAACAAGCTGAAAATAAAGCTGCCAAGTTGGATAAATTAAAGAAAGAACGTGCTGCTCTTGATGACAAGATCAGCAAACTGGAAGCAGAAGTGCTGAAAGATAATCCCGGACAGGCTACACCGGTAACAGCTATGGTATTGCAGCCAACCAGGTTCAACGCATATGTTGAAGTACAGGCAAGTGTTAGCGGCGATGAGAACGTGAACGTTACACCGCAGGCGCCGGGTGTAGTAAGGTCGGTGAATGTACGCTCAGGCCAGCACGTGAGCAGGGGCCAGGTAATGGCTACACTGGATGCTGCTGCTGTTGAGCAACAAATAAAAGCGCAGGAAGCGCAACTGACACTGGTAAAACAAGTGTACGAAAAGCAGCAAAAGCTGTGGGCGCAGAATATCGGTTCTGAAGTTCAGTTGCTGACAGCTAAGGCCAACTACGAAAGCACGCAGAAGCAATACGAAGCGCTGCAGGCACAAAGGAGTATGTACACCATTACTTCGCCTATCAACGGTACTGTTGATGCGGTGAATGTAAAGGTAGGTGACGCTACTGCTCCGGGTGCTATGGGCATACGCGTGGTAAGCTTCGACAAACTGAAAGTGGTAAGCGCATTGGGTGAAAGCTATATAGGCAAAGTGAAGCAAGGTGACAGGGTAAAGCTGATATTCACCGAGACAGGTGATACTATCGATACCAAGCTGAGCTATGTAGCCCGTTCGGTAGACCCGGTATCGCGCGCATTCAACGTAGAGGTATGGCTGGGTACCAATAAGAATATCAGCCCGAACATGTCTTGTAAAATGCAGATCGTAAGCTACGCGAATGACAAAGCATTGACCGTGCCTATATCTGCTGTGCAGGTGCTGCCTGAAGGCCACTCGGTATTTGTTGTGAAAGATGGTAAAGCAAAAAGCGTAGAAGTGAAACTGGGAGAAACATCTAACGGGCAGGTGGAGATAACTGGTGGCCTGAGTGCAGGCGACCAGGTGATAACAGAAGGCCAGAGCGAAATAACATCAGGCGACCCTGTTGCTGTTGAAAAATAAAAACTACACTACAAAGATTATCTGAAAATAGTAATCAATGAAAGATTCATTCAAAGAGTTTAAACCATCCAGTTGGGCGATCAATAATCGCACGGCTGTATACATACTCACGATCATCATAACGCTGGCGGGCCTGATGACCTACAACAGCCTGCCTAAAGAGCAGTTCCCGGAGATCAAGATCCCGCAGATAATCGTGCAGACCGTTTATCCCGGTACTTCTCCGGAAAATATGGAGAACATCGTAACCAAACCTATTGAAAAAGAAGTAAAGGGTTTGTCTGGTGTGAAGAAAGTAACCAGTAACTCATTCCAGGATTACTCGGTGGTGATTGTTGAGTTCAATACAGATGTTAAGATAGATAAGGCAAAGCAGGATGTAAAAGACGCGGTGGACAAAGCGCGTACGGACCTGCCGCAGAACCTGCCCAACGAGCCCGAGGTGAAAGATATAGACCTTTCAGAACTGCCGATATTGTATGTGAACATATCGGGCGATTATGACCTGAAAAGGCTTAAAGAATACGCTGATGATATACAGGACAGGATAGAAGAACTGAAAGAGGTGAAGGAAGCGCAGATGGTAGGTGCGCTGGAGCGTGAGATACAGATCAATGTAGATATGTATAAAATGGCTGCCGCAGGTTTCACCTTTGGTGACATAGAGAATGCTGTAGCTTACGAGAATATTTCGTCTACACCGGGCCTGGTATCTATGAACAACCAGAAGCGCATCCTGACCATCCGTAACGAGTTCAAAAATGCTGAGCAGATCGGCAACCTGATCATTAAGAACCAGTATGGCCGTGCGCTGTACCTGAGAGATATCGCGGATGTAAAAGACTCTTTCGAAGAGCAGGAGAGTTATGCCCGCCTGGATGGTAACAACGTAATTACACTGAACGTCATCAAAGCGAAGGGCGAGAACCTGATAGCAGCCTCAGAGAATATTGAGCAGGTGATAGAGGAGATGAAAGAAACTGAGTTGCCGAAAGACCTGAAAATAGTCATCACGGGCGACCAGTCGGAGAAAACAAGTAATACACTGCATGAACTGATCAATACCATCATCATCGGTTTCATACTGGTGACCATCATATTGATGTTCTTCATGGGTGTGACCAACGCGTTGTTCGTAGCCATGGCTATGCCTTTGTCTTGTGCTATTGCCTTCCTGGTAATGCCGGGGTTAGACATCACGCTGAATATGATCGTGCTGTTCTCCTTCCTGCTGGCGGTGGGTATAGTCGTTGATGATGCCATTGTGGTGATAGAGAACACGCACCGGATATTTGATAATGGTAAGGTGCCGATAGAAAAGGCCGCGAAGACGGCGACGGGTGAGATATTCCTGCCCGTACTAACCGGTACTATTACAACGCTTATGCCATTCATTCCGCTGGCATTCTGGAAAGGGGTGATCGGGGAGTTCATGTTCTTTCTGCCGGTAACGCTGATAATTACACTGTTGGCCTCATTGTTCGTGGCCTACATCATCAACCCGGTATTTGCGGTTAGCTTCATGAAGCCGGAAGATCATAACAACACGGAAAAGCCACGCTTCAGAAAGTCTGACAGGGTAGTTGCCGTAATATTCGGCGCAATAGCATTGCTCAGCTACCTGGGTGGAGGAGTAGGTATGGGTAACTTCATTATCTTCTTATACCTGTTCGTTTTGCTGGAGAAATTCGTTTTCTCAAAATGGATAAAGGCTTTCCAGACAAAACTGTGGCCGTCATTCAAAGAGTGGTACACCAAGTGGTTGATACGTGCATTGAATCATCCGGGTAAAACGATGCTTATTGCAGTAGGTATCATGATACTGTCAATAGTGATAATGATGGTACGCCCACCGAAGGTTGTATTCTTCCCGAGTGCCGACCCGAACTTTGCTTATGTGTACCTGAATATGCCGGTAGGTACAGATCAGGCTTACACTAACGAAGTGTTGGAGAAATTGGAAAAACGTGTGACCGATGCACTGGATATAGATTACAAATCAGGTAAGACCAACCCTGTTGTAAAATCGGTGATAGCGAATGTGACCGTAGGTGCAGTAGACCCGAACAGTGGAGAGGTAGGTAACTTCCCGAACAAGGGACGTATCACAGTTGCCTTTGTAGAATTTGCTGACAGGCACGGAGTGTCTACGGCAGAATACCTGGACAAGATACGTAGCGCTGTGAAAGGTGTACCGGGTGCGGTAGTAACAGTAGATAAGGAACAAGGTGGTCCGCCATTGCCTAAGCCTATCGTGGTTGATATCGTTGGTGATGACCTGGATTCGCTGATAGCAACATCCGAGCGGTTGAAAAAATACCTGGATGATAAACGTATAGCAGGTGTAGAAGAACTGCGTAGCGACTTCCAGGCTAATAAACCGGAGATCGTGTTCGACCTGGATCGTGAGCGCATGAACAAAGAAGGTATCATGACCGGGCAGATAGTGGGTGCATTGCGTACAGCAGTGTTCGGTAAAGAGATATCACGTTTCCGTGATGCAAATGATGATTATCCTATTACATTAAGGGTAAGGAAAGACCAGCGCGAGAATATTGACGCGGTGAAAAACATGCCGATGCTGTTCCGCGATATGGGTATGGGTGGTGTCATCCGCCAGGTGCCTATCAGTTCATTTGCCGATATCAAGTATGGTAAAACATATGGTGGTATCAAACGTAAAGACTTGAAACGTATTATCTCATTACAGTCTAACGTACTGACAGGTTATAATGCTAACGAAGTGGTGGCTGCCATAGGTCGTGAAGTGGCTAACTTCAAAGCACCGGTTGGTATTACCATAACTATGGGCGGCCAGCAGGAAGATCAGGCCGAAACGATGGGCTTCCTTGGTGGTGCTATGATGGTATCTATAGGTTTGATATTCCTGCTGCTCATCATGCAGTTCAACTCACTGAGCAGAACGGTTATTATCATGACAGAGATCCTCTTCAGTATATTCGGTGTGTTCCTGGGTGTAGGTATCTTCGGTAACGACTTCTCTATCGTAATGAGTGGTATCGGTATCGTAGCGCTGGCAGGAATCGTGGTGAGGAATGGTATATTACTTATAGAGTTTATGGACCTGATGCTGAAAGAAGGTATGGAGCCTTACAACGCGATAGTAGAAGCAGGACGTACCCGTATGACACCTGTGGTACTGACGGCAACGGCTGCTATACTCGGCCTGATACCATTGGGTGTGGGCCTGAACATAGACTTTGCGACGCTGTTCTCAGAGCTGAACCCACATATATTCTTCGGTGGCGACAACGTAGCCTTCTGGGGCCCGCTGGCATGGACCATGATATATGGCCTGGCATTCGCTACCTTCCTGACACTGATACTGGTACCGGTAATGATGTTGCTGGCCTTCCGTTTCAAAGCTAGGGTGAAGAGGTGGAGAGAACGTTTCTCTAAATCAATAGAAGATTAAAAACACGCATATTCGGACATATAAAAACCGCCCTTATTCTTAAGGGCGGTTTCTTTTTGTGTTATTCATTCAGGCTTTTACCTGCACTACTTTTTCTCCTTTCACAGTCATTTTACCTACAGGCTCAATAAAATGATGCAGCTCATGATCAGTCAGTACCTGCTGCACTTCTGCTACAGCATCAGGTGCCACGGCTATGAGTAATCCACCGTTGGTTTGCGGGTCTGGTAGCAGATTGAACGCCTGCATTACATCCACACCTGCTTCAAAACCTGTTTTGCTGCTGTAAGCATTCCAGTTGCGGTAGGTTGCATCCGGCACTACCCGGTCCTTCAGGTAATCAGCAGCACCGCATACTATCTGCAATTTAGAGTAGTTTATCTCTGCCGATAAAGAACTACCCTCTGCTATCTCTACCAGGTGCCCTAACAGTCCGAACCCTGTAACATCTGTCATCGCATGTACACTTTTTAGCTTGCCTAAAGCTTCCCCTGCTTTGTTCAGGGCGGTCATACTTTCTATCATTTCTGCCCGCTGTTTCTCGGTTATCAGTCCCCGCTTTTGTGCGGTGGATAATATGCCTACACCCAAGGGTTTGGTCATAAACAGTATATCACCTTCCTGTGCGGTATTGTTTCTTTTCAGGTTATCAATATTAGCAAGACCATTCACTGCAAGCCCGAAAAAAGGTTCTGCGGCATCAATGCTATGCCCGCCTGCAAGTGGTATGCCAGCTTCTTTGCATACAGCCCTGCTGCCTTCAATTACTTTCTGTGCCAGGTCTGCAGGAAGTTTGTCTACCGGCCATCCTAATATGGCGATAGCCAGTATTGGTTTACCGCCCATGGCATACACATCGCTTATAGCATTGGCAGAAGCTATCCGCCCGAAGTCATAGGCATCATCTACTATGGGAGTAAAAAAATCCGTTGTGCTGATAAGTGCAGTGCCGTCACCCAGATCGTAGGCACAGGCATCGTCTTTGCTGCTGTTGCCTATCAGTAATTTGTCATTATCTGGTTGTATGGTATTGCTTTTCAGTATCTCTTCCAGTATGGCGGGGGCTATCTTGCAGCCGCATCCCGCTCCGTGTGCATATTGGGTTAATCTGATTTGCTCAGCTCCTTCCATCTTAATAATATGTTTGTATTCAGTTCTGCATTCACTTCATTGCTTTGTATCTGCCCTATCTCCACATCAGGGTTATTCCTTTTCTCCAGTGCCTTTTTATAATGCTTGTCATAGTATTTCAGCAATATCCTGAACGCCCCGGTAATGTCATTATCTTCCAGGCATTGCTGAGTTGTTTTGGTTTCCAGCCCTCCCAGCCTTTTCTGTATCCGCGACACGGCACCCAGCAGTTGCTCTTTATCCAGTTGCCCGTACTCTGCTGCAATATGTTTCAGCCTTTCTTCAAAAGGAATATCTAAAAAGTATACAGGCGAGTTCCGCATCGTTTTCCAGAATGCAGGTGGTATATTGATATTGCCTATGCGCTGGCTTTCATCTTCCATCCATATAGGGTTATCGGTAGTAGCTTTTGTTTGAGCAAGCTCTTCAGCCAGCAGGTTTTCAAACATTTCCTGTTTGGGTTGCGGCACACCTGCTATTGCACCAAAAGCAGAGCCCTTATGTTTAGCCAGGTCTTCCAGGTCTATTACGATATGTCCTTTTTGTGCCAGCTCATTCAGTACCGGTGTTTTTCCCGAGCCGGTATAGCCTCCTATGATATGAATAGGATGATCCTGCTCAAATTGCCGGTGCACCCATTTACGGTACGACTTATATCCGCCCACAAGGGTAGACACGTTGAAACCATACAGGTCCAACAGCCAGGCAACACCTGCGCTGCGCATGCCGCCCCGCCAGCAGTGTACAATTATTCTTTTGTCGTTTCGGCCTTTCAGCAACTCCTCTACTTCTTCTACCATCCTGCGCATCTTCACGCCAAAGTAGTCCAGTCCTACCTTTACGGCTACTTCCCTGCTTTGTTGCTTATAAGCAGTACCTACTACTTTCCGCTCCTCATCTGTAAATAACGGCAGGCTGAGCGCACCTGGTATATGCGCATGTGTATACTCGCCCGGACTGCGTACGTCAAATACAGGAACTTCCGCCCGTTGCGTCAAAAAATCACTTATGTTTATTTTCTGAATGGCCATTTCTCAGCGGAAAGATAGCAAATAGAAATATGCCTTGTACACGATCAGGGGCAGACGATTACATATTCGCCGCAATAACACTGTCTACAATAGCATTGGATATAAGGTTGCCTTTGTATATCAGCGAATCGCCTTTAAATATCATGTCTGACCAGAACGTTGGTACATCAAAATACCCCGCATCATGCATTTCCTTGGCAAAAGCTTTTGAGTTTTTCCCCACCTTATGACCGTAACGGTCATTTTTCAGCACATACACATCCCGGTCAAAGTTTTTTACCTGCTTTTTTACAGTTTTGTATTCGTATGAGTTGGATATCAGGAACATCTGTATGTCCTCTTTTTGTTCCTGTGTTTTTATGATATTGTTGTAATAAAATAGCGGTTTACAGTTCTCACCACTACAGTAGGGCACCCAATGGTGCAGCCAGGTATAAGTATGTTCAAGGATTGAAGCGCACACATCCTTTGCGGTTATCTCTACCAGGTAATGGCCATTGCTGTCAGGAATGTATGGATCTCCAAACTGTCTTAATTCCGCCCTTTGTTCATCTTTCAGGTAGTAATAGTCTGTATCATTTATAGCGATATAGAAGTTGAAACAGGAACTCAGGCAAACAGTAATAAACAATAAAGAAGCATACTTTTTCATTTGTATATGGTATCAGGTACTACAAGGTATTAATTGGCAAAAGACTTATCGGTAAGTATATACTTTTTTAACTTAACTTTTAGCTCTCTACGAAATACATTTCCAGCATGCCTTTGCCCTTCGCTTCCAGTTCACCACGGTAGGTGCAATCAATTTTGTCTTTAACCAGTTCATAAGTTGTATGCGAGATGTTTATTTTGCCCGGTTCACTGTTTTGCTCCATACGTGCGGCGGTATTCACCGTATCACCCCATATGTCATACGCAAACTTCTTGATGCCTACTATACCGGCCACTACTTCTCCGCTGTGTATGCCAATACGTATCTCAAAGGTCCTGTCGCCAAGCTGTTCACGGCGTTGCACCATAAATGCCAGTATGTCTTTTGCTGCGCGTACCACTTTCTCCGCATGCCTGCTATCGGCCACCGGTAGGCCACAAACTGCCAGGTATGCGTCGCCGATGGTTTTTATTTTCTCTATGCCGTAGCGCTCCATAATGTCATCAAATGCCTTGAAGCAGTTGTGCAGTTCCTCCACCAGTGCTTTTGACCCCATACGTGCACCCGCCTGTGTAAAGGCTACAAAGTCAGTAAAAATGACTGTCACATGATCGAACTGGTGGGCTGTAGTGGCACCACGTTGTTTCAGTTCTTCAGTTACTTCTTCAGGCAGAATATTATGCAGCAGGCTTTCCGATTTCTTTTTCTCGGCATTAAGCTTTTTGTTGTTGCGATAGATGTATATACTGAAGAAAAGGAGCAACACCGCGATACCGATACCTGAATAGGTAAATGTTTTCTGGCGCTGTAGTTTCAATTGCGAAATGTGTTGAGCCTCGGCATTTTTTATACTGTCTGCTATCTGTTTTGCATCGTATTGTGCTTTTACTTCCAGCTTGGCTATTTTTTCTGTATTCTCTTTGTTGTAGAGCGAGTCTTTTAAATCAGTGAACTGTTTGTATGCTTCCAGCGATTGCTTGTATTGCCTGTTATGACTATAAGCCTTTGATAGTTCACTCTGGCAATACATCATGCCGTCTATCATACCCAGATCAGTGTATATATTCAGCGCACGTGTTGTTGCGGATATTGCTTCATTGTCCCTGCCTGTTTGCGTATAGACCATTGCCAGGTTCAGCAGGTTGTCGGCAATACCGATGCTGTCTTTGATCTTTTGGCATATGCCCAACGACCGGTTATAATTATCAATAGCCTCACGGTATTTGCCAATCCTGTTATACACAACACCCACATTCATATATACCCGCGCTACCGATTTGTCATGGCCTAATTCCTTGTACAAGCCCAACGCTTCATCGAAGAATATTAAAGCAGAATCATACCGCCCCAGGCTGGAATAACCCATACCCAGGTTGATAAGAGTTACCGCTACCCCGATTTTATTATTCCGTGCTTTGTCAATGGCATAGCCTCTTTTTACGTATTCCAGGGCCTTCTCAGGGTCACCGGTTTCAAAATATATAGAACCCAGATTCTGCATGACGGCTGTCATGCGTACTGAATCCTGCAACTCAGTATAACATTTCAATGCCTCGTCAAAACTCTCTCTTGTTTTCACATAATTGCCCTGGAAAAAGTACATAGTTCCAAGAGCATTGTAGCTGTTGGCAATGCCCCGTTTGTCATTCTTTTCCACGTATATTTTTAAACCTTTCTTAAAGTACTGCTCAGCAGTGTCAAACATTCCCTGCTCATTCAGGTTGATACCTGTTTGATAGTAAGCTGTAGCAATACCTATATCCCAGCGCGATCGTTTCGCCAGTGCAAGTGCTTTACGAGCATAAATAAGCCCGCTGTCAGGATTAATGTCGGAAAAAACAAAGGAAAGCTTGTTGAGTATAGCTACTTTGGTGGTGTCTTCTTTTTGTTGAGAAAGTGCAGTGGAGAGAGAGTCAACCAGTTCCCTGTTCTCTGGTACCTGTGCAAATATGCTGTTGCTAACAGGCAAGATCAGCAACAAAAAAATACAGGTAATAATTAAGGTGTTTTTCATGCTATTGGCAATGAACACCCTTAAGATATGAAATAATAACAGGAATTATATATTTTTTGAATAATATCACGTACCGTATGGCGATAACGCTACGCACAGATGGTAATGAAAGACGTCATTAATTCTGTATGCGTGCTTTGAAGTCCCCAACATGCAGAGATACAAGTGTTAAGCTTCTACGAAATACATCTTCAGCTTACCCTTGTTCTTGGCATCAAGTTCGCCTCGGTAGGTACAGGTGAATTTATGTTTCACCAGTTCGTGTGTTGTTTCAGAAATGTTGATCTTGCCCGGTTCACTGTTTTGCTCCATGCGTGCAGCGGTGTTTACGGTATCGCCCCATATATCATAGGCAAACTTTTTGACACCCACTATACCGGCTACCACCTCTCCGCTGTGTATGCCTATGCGCACTTCAAATGTTTTGTCACCCAGTTGCTCGTAGCGCTGTTGCATAAATGCGCGTATCTCCATAGCTGCTTTTACTACCTTTTCTGCGTGATGTTCATCGGCACGGGGTAAGCCGCAAACAGCCATATAAGCATCGCCAATCGTCTTTATTTTTTCAATGCCATACTTGCCCATGATGTTGTCAAAGGCTTTGAAGCAACTATGCAGCTCTTCTACCAGCGCCTGCGAGCCCATCCGCTCTCCTGCGATGGTAAAGTCCACAAAATCTGTAAACAGTACTGTCACGTGGTCAAAATGATGTGCCGTGGTGGCACCGCGCTCTTTCAGTTCACTGGCTACCTCTTGTGGCAGAATGTTATGCAGCAGGTCATCCGATTTCTTTTTCTCTTCTATTATCTCGCTTGTGCGCTCCGCCACTTCCTGTTCCAGCTGTGCTTTCTGGTTTTCAAGTATCCGTTTTTTCTCTGCTTCCTGCTGCTGTGTCTTTTCCGAAAGTTCTTTCACCTGTTCCAACTGTATGCTCAGGTCTTTGTTCACCCTCGCAAAACGCCAGGCCAGGAAAACAGACATAGAAAGCGGGATGCCCGAAAAGGCTATCAGTGACAGTATGGAAAGAAAAGCCATAGCCATCAATAGCGACCCGCCGGGGTTGCCGCTTTTGGCGGCCGCCTCCATATCATTGCCCATAAGCAAGGTTATGATAAAGATGAGCATAGTGCAAATAGCCAGTGGTAATATGCCAATGGCCAGTATCTTGGCTCCTTTTACTTTGTTGCGTATCGCCGCTATGATCAGTATCACGGCTTCCAGCATAACGATAGCCATAATCGCCGATGAGATGACGTCTTCATGTCTTGCATCATTCATGGTCATTATCATAGCAGCTATACATAGGCTTGCAATAACCAGGAAGCGCGGGCCGAAACGACTGAACAGGTAGTTGAGCAATGCACTCAATACAATAAGTGCGATGGCCAGTAACACCCCGGTTGTATGTTTTTTATGAATGAATACGTCCGCATCGCCTGACTGAGACCAGTAGCTCTGCATAATGAAGTAGATGCAGAATACAACGCATAAAATACTCAGGAACAGGTTTGACTTGTCGCTGTAGCGAAACAGCCACAACAGGAAATGCAGCCCCGCCAATGTTGCAAATATCGCACTGAGTACCATCATGAATCCGATTATGATCATGCGTAGCATTCCGTTCATGGCAATTGCACTGTTGGCTTCTGTTATACTCACAGTAAATCCGTGTATGTATGAGTCATGACCCGAAGGCACTTCAGTTCGGTAATTCGCATACCTTATCGCAATTGTATGCATGCCCGTGTCATGAAAAATAAAGATCACAGGCTGCATAATGGGATTGTAATATTCTGTACTGTCAGGGTTGCCTGATATTTTCCCGAAACGTTCCAGCAACTTACCATCCACATATATCTCAGAAGCCCCGTAATGCCTGATGCTCATGGCAAGTGGTTCGCGGCACACACTGTCCGTCACATTTACTTGTTTGCGAAACCAGCCAATCCCTTTCAGCATTTCTATACTGCTGTCCCCTTTCAGTTCGGGGTTTACCATAGCCCAGCTGCTGTCATTGTAATCAGGCATAGCCATAGTGCTGTCATCAGCATTAATGAACCGCCAGCTCGAGTCCATTATTTTCAGCATGTTCTTTTGCCCTAGAGCTGTACTGATCTGGATATCGGCCTGGCCGTATACCAAAACAGGTAATAATGCAAGGAAAATGAATAGTAGTCTTTTCATCAGTGAATTAAACTTATAGCAACTGGTGCCATGGTTTAATGGGTAAGATATGAAATACTTGTTAATATACCGGCTGTATTAATAGAATGATAAACCAATAGCTGATAAGCCTGTTACCCTACCTGTTCATCCACAAAATACATCTTCAGCTTGCCCTTATTCTTCGCTTCCAGTTCACCACGATAGGTGCAGGTAAATTTATCCCGTACCAGCTCGTAAGTGGTTTGTGAGATGTTGATCTTGCCCGCTTCACTGTTCTGCTCCATACGGGCTGCAGTGTTCACGGTATCGCCCCATATATCGTAAGCGAATTTTTTTACACCCACTATACCTGCCACTACCTCGCCGCTATGCACACCTATACGTATCTCAAAGGTTCTGTCGCCTAATTGCTTATGGCGCTGCAGCATAAAATTGCGGATGTTTTGTGCTGCTCGTACTACCTTTTCTGCATGTTGTTTATCAGCTGTTGGCATGCCGCAAACAGCTAAGTAGGCATCGCCAATCGTTTTTATTTTCTCCATTTCAAACTGCTCAATAATGCCGTCAAATGCTTTGAAACATTCATCCAGTTCATGCACCAGTTCTTGAGGATTCAACCTTTCCGATACTTTTGTAAAGTCCACAAAATCCGTAAATAACACGGTTACGTTGTCAAACAGCCGGGCATCCGATTCACCCTTTGTTTTCAATTCTTTTGCCACCTCAATCGGTAGGATGTTCAATAATAACTTGTCACTCTTTCTACGCTCTTTGGCTATAAAGAAGGCAATAAATATTAGTAGTAGTATGCCTCCCACTCCAGTAAAAGTATACCTGCGCTGGCGGCTCAATTTTTGTTCCGCCAGTTCCTGCGTTCTTGCATTTTTCAGGCTATCCGCCAGCATTTGTTTTTCATACTCAGACTGTATTTCCATACGGGCTATCCTTTCAGCTCCCTCCTGGTTAAATACAGAATCCCTGTAGCGTATTGCCAACTGGTAGTTTTTAAGTGCGCTAAGGTAATCTCCTGAAAGAGAGTCGGCCCTGGAAAGCTGTATGTATGTAAAAGCTAGCTCGTCAACCATTCCGTGGCCTTTTTGTAGCGATGCAGCACTATGCAGATATCTTTTCCCAACTTGGATCTTTGCATTCCTTTCGTTGGGTATCAATTGTAGTACATGTTCAGCCTCATTGCCCAATTCAGTATTTTTTCTTAACTCATTCTTGCTGATGTTTTCCCGGGCTAGTTTTATATAGATAGCGCCTATGTGGGAACTGTTTGTTGAAGCCCACGTGCTTCTGCCTGATTCTTCATTCAATCTTAGTGCCTCAAATAAATAGTGCAATGCCAATAATTGATCCCCCTTTTGCTCATATATACTGGCAATGCTAAAGAGGTCTGCAGGCAGGTTATTCGCACTAAATTCCTTATTCAGTGCAACTGATTTAAGATAATATTGAAGCGCTTCGTCAACGTTACCTTGCTGTCTGTATATTCCTGCGATATTATTAAGCCCGGCTGCTTCGCCTGATTTGTCGGCATTGTTTCTTGCATGATCCAGGGCTTTCTCATAGTAGGTTAACGCTTTGTCTATGTTACCGATGTTATTATATATAGTACCAAGTGTGTTCAGGCTGTACCTGATATCCATGTAGTCCCCGGTTTTTTCAGCGTATTCTAAGGCTACCTTTCCATATTCGATAGCTTTGGGGTAGTTAGCCTTTCTTCGGTACGCACCTTCAAGTGTCAAGTTCGTACGTGCTATTATGGTGTCGTCGCTTATCTTTTGTGCTATAGCCAATGCAGGCAACAGAAAGGTAATAGCAGTATCGCTGTTGAGTTTTTTCATGTGATAGTTCCAACCCAGTGCGCTGCCTGCAAGACTTAATCCTTTTTCCCAATTTAGTTTTTTAGCAAGTTCCATACACTGATGGCTGTACTTCATACAGTCGTCCGGCTCATTAAAATGTCTGGACATGTTGTACAGCAACCGTACTTTATTGGTGTCATCTTTAGCTTGCCTTAACGCATTTATCAGTGAGTCAGATCTCAGCTCATAGTCAGACTGCGCATATGAGTTTATGAACGATAAAATTGCTAATGATAATATTTTGGGGATATGCTTCATAAACAACTGAAGCTTTAAGATATAAAATATATCCCTATACTTCTACGAAGTACATTTTTAATCTACCCTTGTTCTTGGCTTCATGTTCACCTCGATAAGTACATGTGAATTTGTCTTTAACAAGATCATAGGTAGTTTGCGAGATATTGATCTTTCCTGCTTCACTGTTCTGCTCCATACGGGCTGCAGTGTTCACCGTGTCGCCCCATATATCGTAGGCAAATTTTTTAACACCTACTATACCTGCTACCACATCCCCACTGTGTATGCCTATACGTATCTCAAAGGTCTTGTCGCCCAGCTCTTGCCTGCGTTTATTCATAAAATGCAGTATCTCAACAGCAGCGCTTACTACCTTTTCTGCGTGGTGTTTGTCTGCCACCGGCAACCCGCATACGGCAAGGTATGCATCACCGATGGTCTTTATCTTTTCTATTTGATAATTACCTGTTATCCTGTCAAATGCCTTGAAGCAAGTATGCAGCTCGTCTACCAGCTCTTGCGAGTCCATTCGCTCACTTGCACGGGAGAAGTTAACAAAGTCTGTGAACAATACGGTTACTTCGTCAAAATGTGTGGCGTTTGCCGTGCCTTTTTCTTTCAGTTCTTCGGCTACTTCTTCCGGTAATATGTTCAATAGCAGTTCTTCCGATTTTTGCTTCTCTGCTGCCAGCAACTGGTTGCTGATGCCCCTTTGCCGGTAATTGTAGAATATGATCCCCGAAACAACTATCAGCAATACAATGCCTGTTATCAGCCCGATTCGTTCATTATGTTTTTTTGCTATCAGCAGGTTTTGCAGCTCCAGTTCTTTGTCTTTCAGTTCCATGGCTTTCTGGGCGTCCAGCTTCGCTACTTTCTTACTCTCGTTCTGTATATCCAAGGAATCTTTTAATGCAGCGCGCAATTTGTACAGGGCAAGCGCATCCTCTTTTTTGCCCAACGCTTCACTGGCTTCAGACAGCTTCCCGTACAGGTCTACAAGGTTGGGTTTGTCATCTACCTGTTCAAAATATCCCCTTGCCTTATTCAGATATTCTACAGCTTTGTGGTAATTGCCCAGGCGCGTGGGCTCAAAGAGCGTGGCATCTGCTTTATAGCCTGTGGTATCTGCAGCCAGCCGCAGGTAGGTAGTGCCTATCGCAGCGATGCTGAAAGCCGTGTACGATTCGTCGCTGGCAATAGAAAAATATTCTTCTGCCTGCCTAAACAGCGACATGGCTTTGTTGTAGTTCTTCTTCTGTAAGTAGCATTCGGCAAGGTAGTTCTGCCCTATAGCTATAAAGAATTTGTTGCCGAACTCGGTATATATGGCCACTACTGAGTCAGCATATGTAATGGCCTCATCATACTTCTTATCTTTTATCAATTCTTCTACCAGGCTCATCATAATGTATGCCCTGTCAAACTTATCGCCATGTTTCTGATTGGCCTCCAGTGCACGGTCGTAATAGGACCGTGCTTTGTCGCGTTCATCTACGGTACAATACAGGTCGCCTATATCAGTACACAGCGTCGCTATACCATCGTCATGTATCGACTCGTAGGCATTCAATGCTTTCAGGTAGTAATTCAGGCTGGTAGAGAGCTGGTCGTCCTGGCTGTACAGGTCGCCCATATTATGGTACACCCCGGCCAGTCTCAGCGTGTCTTTCAGTTTTATATACCCGGCTTCAGCCTGTTTGAAATAGTGTAGTGCTGTGTCAAACTGTGCATCCAGGTAGTAGGTAAAACCTGCCGTATTGCAGGCAGAACTCCAGGCCCATTTAGAGTTCATTTTGCGTGCATGCTGTAATACTTTCTCAGTAAAGTATACAGAAGAATCCATGTTTATATCATTGTACTGATCGATAAGCAAAGTATATGCATACAGCTTGTCCGTATCATTCTTGATGCCGGGTAATACTTTTAATACTGAGTCTGCAAATACACGGCCATTACGATGCTGCGCCCCGGCTTCGGTGCTGAAAAGGAATAGAGACATTATGATGACGCATGCCCTCACACAATAAAAAAACGCAATTTAATCGTGGCATGCAAGTGCCTGCAAGAGTTTTAATGTTATGTTGACGTGTTGACTTCCACAAAATACATCTTCAATTTACCCTTGTTCTTGGCTTCCAGTTCGCCACGATAGGTGCATGTAAATTTGTCTTGCACCAATTCGTAAGTGGTTTGCGAGATATTGATGTGCCCTGCTGTGCTGTTCTGTTCCATACGTGCAGCAGTGTTCACTGTATCGCCCCATATATCATAGGCAAACTTTTTTACGCCAACTATACCTGCTACTACCTCACCACTGTGCACGCCTATGCGTATCTCAAATGTTTTGTCTCCTAACTGTGTACGCCTGTTCAGCATAAATTGCAGTATGTCCTTTGCTGCATGTACTACTTTTTCTGCATGTTGTTCATCAGCCGTCGGCAATCCGCAAACGGCTAAATATGCATCACCAATTGTCTTTATTTTTTCAATACCATACTTTTCCATGATGCCGTCAAAGGCCTTAAAACAGTTGTGCAATTCCTCTACCAGTGCCTGCGACCCCATACGCTCACCTGCTGTGGTGAAGTTCACAAAGTCAGTGAAGAGTACCGTAACATTATCATAGTGTTGTGCGGTGGTAGCTCCGCGCTCTTTCAGTTCATACGCCACTTCCTCGGGGAGAATGTTATACAACAGGGTTTCCGATTTCTCTTTCTCCACACCCAGCTTTTTATTGTTTCGGAATATAAAAACACTGAATGCTAGCAAAAGTACTGCTACCCCAATGCCGCTGTAGGTCATAGTACGCTGGCGTTGCAGCTTTACATCCGCCAGCTTCTGTGCTTCTGCATTCTGGATGCTGTCTGCTATCTGTTTTTTCTCATATTCTGCCTGTACTTCCCGTTTCGCTATTTTCTCCGTATTCTCTTTGTTGAATAATGAGTCTTTAAAAACAAGGTACTGTTTATGCGCTTCCAACGACTTCTTAAAGTCACCTTTCAACTCGTACGCTTTGGATAATACTTCATAGCTTGCCTTTGTGCTGATAAGGTCACCCATTTCAAGACTCAAGGCCAGCCGCTCCTGCAGACATGTTATTGCTGCGGCCAAAAGTGCTGCCCGTCCTTGAGGAATGTCAGCTTTCGGTAGGTCTGCAACAGGTTGCATCATAGATTTTGAAACAGTGCCACCATCTATTGCCATCCCAAGATATATATCCCCCAATATCCCGAAACAGTATACAATGTGGTTCTTGCTGCCGAATGCTCTCGATTTTTGTAATGCGCTTTGTACATAGGTCAGCGCAGCCAGGTAGTCTTTTTGATCAGCATAAAGCTGGCTTACATTGATAGTGGTGGAAATATATACAGACATATCATCTGTTTCTTCGGCCATCTTCCTGGCAATGGTATAGTACTCCAGTGCTTTTTTGTTATCTCCCAGGCCCATATAGTCTATGCCTATATTACATGCAAGGTTGGCCTGCCCGGTTTTATGATCCTTATCTACATAGTATTTATATGATCTCAGGTGATATTCCAATGCTTTGAGGTGGTTCCCCAGGTTACTGTAAATAGTGCCTACTGTGTTGAGTGTGTTGCCCAGGCTGCTGTTGTCAGTTTTTGTCTTTTCAATGATAGACAGGGCATCCAGTGCATATTCCAGCGCTTTGGGATAATTGCCCTGCAAGTCGAACACCTGGCTCATATTGCTGCCCACCGTGGCTACACCCTGATCATCACCTATTGCTTCATACTGTTTAAAAGCACGCGTGTAATGATCCAGCGCCATTGAATAATCCCCTTTTAATGTATAATTGATGCCAATGATCTTGTATGCATCTGCTATGCCTTTTTCCCATTTCAGTTCCTTTGCCAATGCAAGTGCCGTGTCGCCATACTTGATACCTTTATCAGGGTCTACAGCATACAGCTGAAAACCTATCACGTTCAGCAACTTTACCTTGTTGCTATCTTCCTCAGCCTTGGGGAGCTCCGACAACATAGAATCAATTGCTGCCTGCCCGTACAGCTTCTGAGCATTAGTACTTGCCACCGGGTATAAGGCAACCAACCATATCAAAAGAAACTGCTTCATCCTGTTCTATTGAAGCTTTAAGATATAAAATAATGTATACCCTGCCCGCTAAAGGGGCTATTAAGTTTCTACAAAGTACATATTCACTTACTACTTACCGGACGCAGCATTACGCCTGCGCAGGAAATATGTATAGTAGCCGCTTACAATATTGGTGGTCTCCATCTATATACACGAATAAAATTAAATTTGTATTTAACAATTTAAATATTTATTTTTGTTGTTAATAATTTGAAATTCAACATTTATCATCAAATATCTAAATCCCCCAAAACCATGAACCAGAAACAATTCATTTTTGTGAAAGAATACCTGCGTGGTAACGGCAAACTGGTAGCTTACAACAGAGCTTACGGAACGGGTAGAAATTACGACACTATTATGTCGGCTGCCAACCGCCTGCTGCGCATACCCGAAATAGCGGAATACATTAACGAGACCCGCGATGCCATTCGCCACGAGGTAGAGCAGGAACTGAAAGAGAAATACCGCGAAGAACTGCTCACTATTTACGAGAAACGCCGCATACTGAAACTGATAGCCACCGGCGAAATGTACGTAGAGCAGAAATACAAGGGCAAGAACTGTACTCAATGCAGCCAGTACATTTCGCCCACTATCAACCAGATGCTCGCCGCCTTACGCGAAGACAGCAAACTCGCCGGCCACTACCCGGATAAAAGAATAGTTCAAAATCACAACAAAAAACAACAAAACGACAGCTACGGGAATGAAACAACAATTCCCGATGGAGGACCTGCCCGAATCAATGTTCAGCCAGGCGAGGGAGGAGTACTCGCACCGGGAAATATACAATCTGGGTCACCCCTTCAGGGGGATAGGGGGAAATTTCGCAATTCAAAGCAACAAACTACATACCCTGGTAGTGACGTTCCACAAAAACAGGAGAGCGACAAAGGCATCAACGACACCTGCTCAAAATCGGGTAACTATATACAATTTTACACAAAATAATTTGGTAGTTGTGTAAATAACTACTACCTTTGTTTTATCAAAGGAGATAGTTATGATAAACACAGAATTCAAATCGGTTTTAGAGTTAATAAAGGCTTTCCCTGACGAACAAACATGTATTGACCATTTAGAGCAATTGCGCTGGAATGGTAATGTAGTATCTCCTTTTGACCCTGAAAGTAAAGTATATAACTGTAAGGGCAATAAATACCGTTGCAAAAACACTGGTAAATACTTCAATGTACGTACCCAAACATTATTCGATAATACTAAGGTTGAGCTTCAAAAATGGTTCTTAGCTATCTACCTGATAACAGCCCACAAAAAGGGCATTAGCTCCATGCAATTATCCCGTGATTTAGATATTACTCAAAAGACAGCTTGGTTTATGCTGCAACGTATCCGTAACTGCTTTGGCATTACCGATAGCGATAATGAAGATGGTAAAATAGGCGGTGGCGGTCAAATGGTTGAGGTTGACGAAACCTATGTGGGCGGCAAAATGAAAAACATGACCCATAAGAAAAGGAAAGAAGTAGGCGCAAGGGGCGCTAATGACAATAAGCATATGATTATGGGTTACTTGGTACGTGGTGGCGAATTAAGGTTACAGCACGTTGAGAAAACAGGAATATTCCCAGCCGTATTAGAGAATGTAGCTACTGACAGCGTATTACTTACTGACCTGTCAGGCTCTTACCGTACCGCTAAAAATCACTTTCTTTCACATGAGACAGTAGACCATAGCAGGAAAGAATATGTAAGGGACGCTGTAATACATACCAACAGCATAGAGGGTATATTTTCAATGTTTGACCGTATGGTAATAGGTACTTACCATTATGTAAGCGGTAAGCACATTCAGAAATACGCCAATGAATTATCATTCAGGTTCAATACCCGTCACGATAATGAATGCAACCGTTTTAATTTATTACTTTCAAACTCAACGAAAAGGTTAACGTATAAAAAATTGACCAATGGCTAATAATAAGGACTCAATAATTAAATATCAGGGCAATAGCATAACCTTATTTTCTGACGAAAGGGACGATTATGTTAACCTAACCGAAATGGCTAATGCATGGAAGGGCAACCGAAAGTCAATTAAGTCATGGCTTAAAAATCAGCAAACATTAGCATTTTTAAAGGTTTGGGAAGAAAAGCATAACCCAAAATTTAGCGGTGCCCAAATGGGCACCGTATTGCAGAAAGCTAAAGACCAAGGCAGTAGCTTATCTTTGAAATACTATATAGATGTAACAAACGCAAAGGGCATATTTACAAGAGAAACAGGGAAAATAGGCACGTATGCCCATAAGGATATAGCTATAAAGTTTGCCGCTTGGCTAAGCCCCGAATTTGAACTTTTTTTAGTAGAAGAAATTCAAAGATTAAAAGAGGTTGAGCGTCAAAAGTATTCATATGACTTGCTTAATCATGACCAAATTTTAGCATTAATACGGCTAAAAGAGGTTTTTAAATTTGTTGCACATCAAGAGATGGTTGAGGATGCGCATAAAGAGGTGTACGCATCTCAAAGCAGCTCAAAAAACCCGTTTAGGGACTTTCATAAGTGGCGTAACGAAATCCTTGATATAGACCCAAAGACCATTAATGATAGGATTATGCAATATTGCATTGATAATAATATTGCATTGACAAGGAAGATGCTTACTCAAAAGAAAAGCGATAAAGTACTAATGCTTGATACGTATGAAGCTGTAAGAAACGCCGTATGGGATTTTTTACAGATGCAGGGAGAGGTAAACGCGTTAAAGTTAGCTAACCTTGTAGGCGATATAATGAGAACTGAAAAAGGGGAGGTTATAAGAAGTAATGAATCTGACCTATTCCATGAAAAACAAGACTTGGGGGAATATTCAGATTTCGAAAAACAACTTGGAGATATGATGCAAGTCAAATCAGCCAGGGAGGTATTAGCTATCCGAAAAAAGTTAAGGCAGGATAAATTACCTAAGCCAAAAAGAACAGATTTTGACAACAAGTTAATACAAGCACTCAACTTTAACCCAAAAGAAGATAAAGACAAAAGCCCCGAATAGGGGCTTTTAAGTTGAATGTAATAAGTAGCTTTTAAGCTTCCCCCTTTTGGATAGCATCTATATTCTTTATGTAATCGTCATATGGGTATGCTTTTTGTATCTTTTGTAGTTCGCCTTTTATATCACCCAATTGCTTGTTTACACCCTGCATACCATTTTTACCCTCCAGTTCTGATAATCTCTTATTCACATTCTCAAACCCATCTTCAATAGTAGCATTCATTTTATCAAGCAAATGGATAATGAAACCTACCGCTTTACGGGTTTCGTCAAGCTCTTTTTTGAGCGTATCAAGTTCTTGCTGCATATCTGGGTTGAAATATTTGTCGGTGCAAAGATAACCAAAATGGTTATACAAAAGCTATATACTATTTATATAATAATAATGTGTAATTTATATAACATAATTAAGTGTAAAATTGTATATAGTTACCCCCCTTCAGGGGGATAGGAGGAAATTCCACAACAAACCAGAACATCCTGGTAGCTATCAGGACAAAGGGGCCTGTCTGCCGGTAGGCAGGGTTGACACACAAGGTGCACAAAACACCCATCACATGATTAAAGAATTGCATGAGTGAACTGACAGATGAAATAAAACCATATACAGCCATAAAAGCAGCCTATATTATCATCTTGGAACTTTGCAAATACGCAGTATCCCGCTACATTTGCATATTCTTAATTTTTCAAGGCAATCATGGAGTTATTTTCTAAACAGAACCAGGAGTTTATCGGTCGCCACATGGGCCCCGATGAGCATGAGACAGAGCAGATGCTCAAGACTATCGGCGTATCTTCACTCGAAGACCTGATATCGCGTACCGTTCCCCAGGCTATACGTATGGATGGGCCTTTGGCTATACCCGCATCTCAAAGCGAGGCTGAATTCCTCAACCAGCTGAAGGAAACCTCCATGAAAAATAAACTGAACAAAACGTACATAGGCCAGGGCTATTACGATACCCTGACGCCGAACGTGATACTGCGCAACCTGTTTGAGAATCCGGGTTGGTACACTTCATATACCCCATACCAGGCAGAAATATCACAAGGCCGCCTGGAAAGCCTGCTGAACTACCAGACGATGATCTCTGACCTGACAGGCCTGCCTTTGGCCAACGCTTCTCTGCTGGACGAAGGTACGGCTGCCGCTGAGGCGATGTCTATGTTCTTCAGCACGCTGAACAAAGACCACTACAATCCTGAGCGCAACAAGCTCTTTATTGATAACGAAACATTCCCGCAAACCAAAGATGTGGTCATCACGCGTGCCACACCATTGGGTATTGAGCTGGTTTTTGGCGATTACAAAACGGCTGAGATAGATAACAACTACTTTGGTGCGTTGGTGCAATATCCTAACGATAAAGGTTCTATCGAAGATTACAGGTCGTTTATTGAAAAGGTACATGCAGCAGGTGCTTATGTAGCAATGGCTACGGATCTGCTGGCACTGACATTACTTACATCTCCCGGCGAGCTGGGTGCTGATGTAGCATTAGGTAGCGCACAACGCTTCGGTGTTCCTTTAGGTTTCGGTGGTCCGCACGCGGCTTTCATGGCTTCTACGGACGACTTCAAACGCCAGATGCCCGGCCGTATCATCGGTGTAAGTATCGATGCACAGGGCAACCGCGCGCTGCGTATGGCACTGCAGACACGTGAGCAGCATATCAAGCGCGAGCGTGCTACATCTAATATATGTACCGCACAGGCACTACTGGCCAACATGGCGGCTATGTATGCCGTATACCATGGTCCTGACGGGCTGAAAGACATCGCAAAACGCGTATCGGTACTGGCCAGCACACTGGCGGCAGAACTGAAGATTGCAGGCTTTAATATCCTGTCTGAATCTTTCTTTGATACTGTAGTAGTGAAAGTACCGCAGGCCGATGTGATTAAAACAAGGGCAGAGATAGCCGGTATCAATTTCAGGTACTTCCCCGATAATACAATGGTAGGTATCTCGCTCGACGAGACAACCAACCTGACCGATATCGCTGATATCGTCAATATATTCATGAACAATGAAGAGGCAGTAGTGTTTGATATCAGCAATGAGCTGGCACTGACCAACATTCCTACTGCGCTTACACGTACTTCTCAATTCTTGTCTAATCCTGTTTTCAACAGCTATCACAGCGAAACGCTGATGATGCGCTATATGAAAATGCTGGAGAACAAAGATCTGGCATTGAATACCAGTATGATATCTCTGGGTTCTTGTACCATGAAGCTGAACGCCGCTGCTCAGATGATACCACTCAGCTGGGCACATTGGAGCAAAGTACACCCATTCGTTCCGGCCGACCAGGCCGAAGGTTACCACAGGATAGTAAAAGATCTGTCAGCATATCTGTGCGAGATAACCAAGTTCGACGCTTGTAGCTTGCAGCCCAACAGTGGTGCACAAGGCGAGTATGCCGGTCTGCTGGCTATTCGTGGCTACCACGAAAGCCGTGGCGATAAACACCGTGATGTAATGTTGATACCTATATCCGCACACGGTACCAACCCTGCATCAGCAGTAATGGTGGGTTACAAAGTAGTAGTGGTTAAGGCACTTGAGAACGGATATATAGACGTAGAAGACCTGAAAGCAAAAGCAGCACAGCATGCTGATAACCTGGCAGGTATCATGGTGACTTATCCTTCTACCTACGGTGTGTACGAAGAGACAATAAAAGACATCACAAATATCGTTCACCAGCATGGTGGACAAGTATATATGGATGGTGCCAATATGAACGCACAGGTGGGCTTAACCGCTCCAGGCCTTATCGGCGCCGATGTCTGCCACCTGAACCTGCACAAAACATTCGCTATACCTCACGGTGGTGGTGGTCCCGGCATGGGGCCTATCTGTGTTCGTCAGCATCTGGCGCCATTCCTGCCGGGTCATGTTCAGAGCAGCCACGGCCAGCCGGGTCATGCAGTGTCTGCTGCTCCTTACGGTTCTGCCAGTATCCTGCTTATTTCTTATGCATATATCCGCCTGTTGGGTGCACAAGGTGTTAAGGACGCAAGTATTTATGCTATCCTGAATGCTAACTATATGCGTGCCCGCCTGCAGAACGATTTTGATATATTATATACCGGTAGCGGCGGCACATGTGCGCACGAGTTCATTGTTGACCTGCGCCCGTTCAAGAAAACAGCAGGTATCGAAGCTGAAGATGTAGCCAAAAGGTTGATAGACTATGGTTTCCATGCTCCTACTATGAGTTTCCCTGTTCCCGGTACTATCATGATAGAGCCAACAGAAAGTGAGGATAAAGGCGAGCTGGATCGTTTCTGCGATGCACTGCTACAGATACGTGCAGAGATAGCCGCTGTTGAGAATGGTAAGGCTGACAAAACGGACAACCCGCTGAAAAACGCTCCGCATACACAGTTCGTGGTTACCGCCAACGAGTGGACACATGCTTACAGCAGGGAAGAAGCGGCTTATCCGCTGGTATGGGTAAGGAACAATAAGTTCTGGCCTTCTGTTGCCCGTGTCAACAATACCTACGGCGACCGTAACCTGGTTTGTACCTGCGAACCGGTTTCTGCCTACATGGATGCGGAAGCATAACAATAACAATGTTGATATTTATACGCCTCATCAATTCATATTGATGAGGCGTTTTCTTGCAGAATACTGATCAGGTTATTATTTTTCGGCACTCAAAACTCTGCATATGAACTATAGAACCCTACTGGCTGTTCTTAGCCTGTTACTGTGTACTAATACTGTTTATGCCGACAAGGTGGAACTGAGCGAAGCCATAGATATGCCCAACACCGGCTGGAATAAGGTCCTGCAAGTCTCAAACGGCAACACGCTCCTCTTTCATTTTGAACCTCGAAAGTCGATACTGGTAAAGGTTTTTGATAAAGACCGTAAGGAGGTAGCCAGCGAGAAATTCCTTGGGAAGACCTTTGATTGTGGTGACCTGGAACTGTCAGAGTTCAATGGTCTTTATGATATCAATGGTGAAGCTGCATTGTTCTTCACCCAGTCTATCCTGAATAATAATACTCTTATGCTCCTGCGCTTTGATGCTCAAACAGGCAAGATCATTAAGGAAGAGGCATTGGTACGATCACCCAGCTTCAAAGCAAGAAACACGTACAGTGTCGTGAGAAATACTGTCAAAGGCGGGTATGCTGTTTTTTGTATGAAAGACCTGGAGGCAAATTTTAAAGAGACGCTGAAACTGCTTGTTTTTGACGAAAAGCATACCATGGCTCATGAGGTCCCTGTTCCTATTAGTATGGATGACTACGATTTCGTGGAGCACGTCAGCACACAGTGCGGCAACGATGGATCGTACGTTGTAACCCTCACTTACAAAAAGATCATTCATTTCCCCAATGACATCGACAGGTTCCTGGCGTTATGCTATTTGCCCGACGGATCTACGGCTTTCTCCAGCGTGGTCACAAAACTACCGGCCAATACTGCGCCGTATTTTTCGATGTATACCTACAATGATTTTGGCGGTATGCTGAATTTGTTCCTGGTGAATGCCATGACGATATACTATAAAAATGGCCTGCAGACTCTTACGCGTGAGGTATATGAACCCTTTATGCTCATGTATAACAAGGCAGATATCTCTAGTATGAAGTATACGGGTATATCGCATAAAATGGCCAATAAATACCTGCAAGACCAGACCGGTGATACGACAACTTTTATAGCGCCGATACCAATGACTGCTTATACTAATAAATATGGTATGACGACCCTGATCTCGGAGGAGAACGTACTTAAACTCCGCATAAAGAATATCACCACCAACCGTACATTGATAGGGCATATTGTTGTAACCACAATGAATGACATGGGAGAAGAAACATGGTCTGTTATTCTGCCTAAAAAGCAGTTCGTGGAAAATGTGCTTACCTCTTACGACCTGCATAACAGGGAGAAAAGTGCACGCCTGTTCAGGCGGGCAGACCCCAATTCTGACTGGCTGTACCAGTTTGTGTCTCACAAATCTTTCATGAGTCCCAAAGGAGATTGCTATGTATTGTACAATGACCTCCCATCTAACGACCACAAAAATCTGGCCTCAGGTGTTGATTCCATGTATTCCAACAGTGCTGATAAAAACTATGAAAGTACCAACGCGATATTCTATAAGATAACCAAAAAAAGAGAGGTGTCAAAAAGTAACCTATTTAACACCTCTGAAAATGGCTTATTGTATCCTGCAATGATTGAGGCAGGTAATTTTAATGAACAGACCCAAACCTACTCAACAATAGTCCTGGAGCGGTCAGGCGATGGTTATATCCACAAACTTGGGTGGCGGGTGTTCGAAGATTAGTTCAGGTCAGGTTTAATTACCGTCAGCTGTATGATCTCGATGAAATCATATTTCGGGTATATGGCGCAAACCTCGCCACCGCCGTCAGAGTCGTACTTTACTTTTACCTTATATCCATCGTGCATATATGCTGTGGGCAGATTCGAAGGACGCATCAGTCTGTCTTCACCTTCAATTTTCAGCAGGTATCCGCAACCGTTCAGGGCTATATCGCCGGTATCAACCACTGTGGCTTTTACTAGGTTCCTGTCCTGTTTACAAGCAACGGCGATGACAGCAATTACAACAGCAAAAAATATATATTTACGCATGTCAGGATTTTTCTTTCAAGTAATTCGGCTATGAAAATACTAAAAAGTTTTAAAGGTGCAATCATGCGGTAAACTTATATCCAATACCCCGTACTGAATGGAAATGTTTGGGGTTACGGCTGTCCTCCTCAAAATGCTTCCTGAAGTTCAGTATAAAGTTGTCAATAGTACGTGTGGTAGGGTATACATTATAGCCCCATACTATCTGTAATATGTGCTCACGGGATACTACCTGGCTTTCATGCTCTATCAGCAATTTCAGCAGGGCGGCCTCTTTTTTGCTCAGCTCGTGTTTATCCCCCTTATGGTCTAAACACTCGTGGGCTGCGAAATCTATCTTACATCCATCAAATTCATATACATCGGGTACGGTATGGGGGTCGTGTATCTTTTTGTTCTTAACTATCAGCTTGTCTACCCTTAGCAGCAGCTCCTCCAGGTTGAAAGGTTTGGTCAGGTAGTCATCGCCGCCTTTTTTGAGGCCTTCTACTTTGTCTGCTGTGCTGTTGCGGGCAGACAGGAACATGATAGGTACCTCATTGTGCTGTACCCTGATGGTCTCGCAAACGGTGATACCGTCCATATCCGGCAGCATAATATCTAATATGATCAGGTCAAAATATTCATTCTTGACTACTTTGAGTACGTCGGGACCGTTGTCTACGGTGGTTACTTCATAACCTTCTAATTCAAGGTTCAGTTTTAGCGCCTCTCTCAGGCTTTCTTCGTCTTCTACGACCAGGATGCTTGCTTTGGTGTCTTTACGTATCATAATCAGGTGGTTTTGATTTCTAAACATGAAATTAATGACAATTCATAAAGAACGGAAACTGAGCCAACAAAAATGTTAATTACATGACAATTCGAGATATTACCGGAATTTCGACAGGATAAACAGCAGTTTTTCACCCTATTAAGAATTTGTTTTATTGCAAGTATTTTGAGTGTAAAAAAATACTACCTTTGCCGTCCCAAAAGCGGGTGTGGTGAAATTGGTAGACACGCTAGACTTAGGATCTAGTGCCGCGAGGCTTGGGGGTTCGAGTCCCTCCACCCGCACACTCAATAATCAGCCGATCCTCGTATCGGCTTTTTTTAAAACTAAAAACAAGAGCAGAAAATGGCAACGGTAACACGTGAAACGATTGGCAAACTGCATGACAAAGTGATCGTTAAGCTGACAAAAGAGGACTACACGCCTTCTTTTGAAAAGTCTTTGAAGCAATACGCTAAGAATATTAATGTACCGGGTTTCCGTAAGGGCATGGTACCTTCTGGTATGGTGCGTAAAATGTATGGCCAGTCTATATTTACAGATGAGGTACTGCGTGCTGCAGGTACACAGGTAGAAGAATACCTGAAGAATGAAAAACTGCAGATATTCGCTCAACCTATGGCTATGAGGGAAGGTACACCGCAAACGCTGGATATGAACAACCCCAGCGATGTGGACTTTACTTTCGAGATAGGCCTGAAGCCGGAGTTTGAACTGGATGCGCTGAATGGTAAAAAAGAACTGACACGCTACAAAGTGCTGGTTTCTGACAAGCTGCTGGACGACGAGATAGTACGTCTGCAACGCCGTTTTGGTAAAGCTGAACCACAGGAAACTGTTACCAATAAAGAAGATATCATCTACAGCACTTTTGAGCAGTGTGATGCAGATGGTAACCTGGTAGAAGGTGCGGCTAAAATAGAAGATACAGAACTTATGGATAAGCTGCCTGTAAAGATACAGGAGCTAATCATGGGTAAGAAAGCAGAAGACACAGTTGTGATACAGCCTAAAGCTGTTTGTACAGAAGAAGAGCTGCCTGTATTCATGAAAGACAGCCTGAAGCTGGGTGTGGAAGCTGCGGAGAACTATTACAAAATGACCCTCACAAAAGTGAGCCTGCTGATACCGCACGAAGTAAATGAAGAGTTGTACGCACAGGTGTTTCAGAATGCTGAGGTGAAAGATGAAGCTTCTTTCCGTGAACTGCTGGCAAAAGAGTTGGGTAAAGAGTACGACCGCATGTCGCGCGAGCGCCTGCAAAGCGAAATGTACGAACTGCTGGTACACAGCACTAACATCGACCTGCCTGTAGATTTCCTGAAGCGTTGGTTGCAGGAGGGTAGCGAAAAGACCAAAACGGCTGAAGAGGTTGAGCAGGAATACCCGGGTTTTGACCACCAGCTGCGCTGGACACTGATATCTGATAAACTGATACTGGAAAATGATATCAAAGTGAGCCGCGAAGAGGTGATGGACGATATCAAAGCACGCGTACTGGCTTACTTCGGTATGGGCCCTGAAGCTGCTGAAGATACTCCATGGATGGACGAGTATATGGCTAAGGTGATGAAGGACGAGAAGACCATGGACGAAACTTACCGCCGCCTGTTGTTCGACAAACTATTCACTTTCCTGGAAACTAAGTTCAAATTAGTAGACAAAGAAATAGATGAGGACTCATTCTTCAAGCTGCAAAGCGCACACGATGAGCACCACCATCATTAATTGGTAAAGGGTCAATACAAAAGAAAAGACGCTCATACAGAGCGTCTTTTCTTTTAGCGGAACAGTAGCTTACGCAGGTCTTTCTTTCTTACAGGGCAAACCCTATATCCTGCCAGAGGTTTCCATTCGCAGGAGTACGTTTCAGTAAGAACATTCCAGAGTATCTTTTTGTCATTTGATACAATAAAATCCCTGTTGGATAATCCCATACACACCAGGTAATCGCCACTGTCCAGCTCATACATACTTCCCCCGCCCGAAGTGATAGCCGGCGCAAATGTGTCTATGTCACAAGAAAACTCCCATAGCTTTTTGAGTGAGTCAGTTTTTGTAGCAGGCTCATGAAATACAATGACTGATGATACCCGGTTATCATTGTATTTAGGGTCTGTGCTCAGCATATTAAAGTTGTTGTTGAAAAGACAGAGGTCTCCATTGCTGTTAATACTACAATTGTGCTGGGAGTAGAACATGCCATTGCCCCAAGGTGTACCGTTTACGGCTGCACCATAGCGGGCCAGTACTTCGCCTGAAGGGTATGCGGCTTTGACCACCAGGCTAATATTCCTGTAGCTGGTATAAAACACATTTTTATCTTCATCAAAATAGAATGCATTGAAGTGTGTTTGCGGGTCTCCGGCATGCAGATAATCGCAGGAGTTCCATGTCCATACTATCTGCTGTTGGCTATTATACTCTACTACAGTGCCGCAGGGTGTATATGTTTCGTCTGTATGTTCGTGAGATGGATCAGGTAGTTGTTTCCCTTCGGCTGGTTGCACGTGCTGCTCATTGATGAGCTTATTCCCGATTACCATATAGTGCCCATTTGATAGCTTGGTTATTTCGTGGTGATATTGTTCAGTGGTATCTCTACTTAAGAGCTCGTCGTTCGGCCCCGACCATAACACATTTCCATTGTAGTCTATTTCATGAACATTCTTTTCTGTCATGAATGTGATAGTACCATCTTTTGTCATTTTCAAGTCACGGATACGACCACAGGAACTGTCAGTTATTCCCGGTATTACCGGCAGATACCATAGGGCTTCGCCTGAAATATTATACAACGATCTTGTGTTATCGAAAAACATGCACAGGTCATAGTACCATGTTGCACTATCAATAATTCTTAAGCGTGTCGTATTAGTATCAGAAAAGGGGTTTGCTGCAACTGAAAAATGATATTCAGGAGTAGTAGCCAGTACCCTGTTCTTTTTCAGGTATGTTATTTTCCATGAATAATTATGACCAAACTCCGGCACTGTCGCTATTATCCTGTTACTATGCGTCTCTTTTGTTATTAGTTTCCTTGATGCTCCTTGATCACTGTCCGTATTGTAAGGTTCAAATATCTCGAGCCTGTAATGTGTTACTTTGTGATGAGCAGGGACCGTGAACCCTATCAACCTATAATGTAAGACAGCATGCTCCACAGGGAAAAATGAATTTGATGCCGATGCTGCAAATAGCATAGTCAACGATATTAATAATAACAAAAATACTTTCATAAGTAATATCCTGCAAATGTTTATAGTTGAGTAGACATGTTTTTTTATTTGACTGTTGGATATAAAAACACGCTATAAGTATTGAAGGGTAAGGATATTGCTGATAGTTTAAAGAGTGCGTCCTAATATTAACTATGTATCTTACATATGGATGTGCAAAGAAATGATCTTTGAATTTATGTAGTTATGTTATTAATGATATTTGTATGGAAAGCGTTGGTGAATAAAACCCTTTATCTTTTCAGAAGTTAAATACTTGCCAATATTTTAGATGTGATATCTGTCTCATCTGCTTGCAGCCAATGAAACTCCTTATCTTTCCTGAACCAGGTAAGCTGACGCTTGGCATAGTTGCGGCTATGCTGTTTTATTTTATCTATGGCTTCGTCAAGTGTACATTTGCCATCCAGGTAATCGAATATTTCAGAGTAGCCTACGGTCTGCAGGTTCTTTAAATGCCGTTGCGGGTATAGTGCCGTTGCTTCTTCCAACAGGCCTTTTTCCATCATAATATCTACACGGCGGTTGATACGGTCGTACAGTATTTCGCGTGGCAGCTCCAGTGCTATCTTGATAATATTGAAAGGACGTTCCTTTTTAGTACCTGTTCTGTATTCTGTAATGCTCTTGCCTGTACTGCGTATAAATGACAAAGCTCTTATCAGCCTCACAGGATTATGTATCTCTCCTGTTTTATAAAAGTCAGGGTCTTCCGTTTCAACGGTCTTTTGCAGCCACTCTATACCATTTGCCTTGTATTGGTCGTTTACTTGATGCTCAATAGCAGCATCAACATCAGGCATTTCGTCTATGCCTTCGCACAGGCTTTTTATGTACAGGCCGGTTCCACCGCATACCACTGCTGTATTGTTCGTTTTAAATATTTCGTCCAGGTATTGGAGTGCCAGCTGTTCAAAGTCGGCAGTACTGAGGTGGTCGGTAACGGAGTGGCTGTTGATGAAGTAGTGAGGTACAGCAGCCAGTTCTTCCTCGCTGGGTTTGGCTGTACCTATGGTCATCTCCCGGTAACACTGTCGGCTGTCGGCAGAGATGATAGAAGTCCCTAAGGCCTGAGCCAATTGAATAGCAATAGCCGTTTTGCCTACCGCTGTGGGGCCGGCAATAATATAAACCGTATTTGTTTTGGAGTTCACGAGTGTTTAATCCTCAAGTCCGCTCCCATCATCGGTCGGCAAGTCTTCACCTTCACTACCAAAGCCTTCCGCATCAGCACCCAGGTCGTACTTTTCTTCTATTTCCAGGAGTTTGTCCATGTTCACACCCTTTACGCCATACTGTGCAGGGCCAACACCCTCTTTGCGCAGCACATGAGGGTAGGTGATCCTAGAACTCTCATCCGGGGTAATACCTATCAGTTCAATGAGGAAGGTCCACTTTTTAGCAGGATCGTATTCGTACACAAACTTATGGTCGGGGGTAGAAGTAAGTGCAGAGACCGGTGTACGCGACATAGACAGTGCCGGAGCGCCTTTTTTGTTCACCAATACTTCTGAGTTCAGTTCCAGCCCACGGTCCCAACGTTCATTACTTTCCCAGAACGAGGCCGTATGCTTCCCGTCAAACTCATAGGCCTGGATAATAGCTTTATGCAGCTCCAGGAATGTTTGTCCTGATTTTATCTCAATGTCCCTGTATACCAGGTCGTCTTCTTCCCAATAAGCTCTGAATCGTAATATAGGCATGTAACGTCTCTTTCTGTTCGCTAAAATAATGGATTTATTTGGGAAAGTGGCTGTAAGACGACATATGCAAAGATTCAAATTTGAAATAATAAATTCCAACCTTAAGCCATATGTAAATATACGTTATAGTATAATCGGCTATTAACCATCTGGTATTGATGTGTCAGTAATCCAGCTCCACTATCTAAATATCCAACATCCAATATCAGCTATCCATTATCTATGATCCGGGCACAATTTATTTTTGGAAGAATTATTATTTGTGCTACCTTTGCCATCCCAAAATTTAGTCCATGCCGAAGGTTAAGACACATTCTCGCGCGAAGAAAACTTTTAAGTTAACAGCAAGCGGGAAAATACGCAGATTTAAGGCTTTTAAAAGCCACTTATTGACTAAAAAAGCAACAAAGCGCAAGCGTCACTTGCGTCAGTCAGCATATGTACATCCGGCTAATGAGAGCCTGGTAAAACGCATGCTGGGTCTTAAAGGTTAATAATTTTACCGTAAGCCCGCAGGGCTGAGGTTTTTGAAAAAATATTATTAATAAGCAACCATCCTGCCATAGGGTGGGTTAAATGTAAAAATTATGCCACGTTCAGTTAACGCAGTAGCGTCTCGTGCAAGAAGGAAAAAAATACTGAAGCAAGCCAAAGGCTTCTACGGTAAACGTAAAAACGTTTATACCGTTGCTAAAAACGTATTAGAAAAAGGGTTGGGCTACAAATATGTAGGCCGCAAACTGAAAAAACGCGAATACCGCACATTATGGATAGCACGTATCAACGCTGCAGTTCGTGAAGAAGGTATGAGCTATTCACAATTTATGGGCAAATTGAGTGCTAAAGGCATCGATCTGAACCGTAAAGTACTGGCTGATCTGGCTATGAATGAGCCGGAGACTTTCAAAAAGCTGGTTGCAGAAGTAAAATAGGTTTTACTACATTATTTATATTAGCCGCTGTCGCACCGATAGCGGCTATTTTTTTATCAGCAATGTTTAAGAGTTCTGTTTTTATTATTTCAATTTTATTACTTGCAGCTTGTGGCAGCAGGCAGGCGGGTAATACTGTTTATAACATACAGGCAGGTGATATCCTGTTTCAGGACCTTGATTGCGGTGCGCCATGCGATGCAATAGAAAAAGTAACCGAAGGTGTGAACGGTCATGATTTTTCGCACTGTGGTATTGTTGCCGAGGTAGATGGACAGCTGAAAGTTGTGGAAGCATATGGTAAAGTACAGGCGGTAAGTATCGATAGTTTCCTTGCCAGGAGTAAAGACGGTGAGGGGCATCCAAAAGTATTGATAGGAAGGCTGAAGGGTGATAAGAAACTAGCTTTAAAGAGTGCAGAGTTATCAGAAAAATATATTGGCAAGGCTTACGATAATGCCTTTACGATGGGAGATGACAGCTATTACTGTTCTGAGCTGGTGTATGAATGCTTTAAAGAAGCGAATGGAGATAGTATAGTTTTTCCGCTGAATGAGATGACCTTCACAGATCCTGAGACGGGTGAGTTGATGCCATTCTGGATAAATTACTATAAAGAGCTGGGCATAGCCGTACCTGAAGGTGAACCAGGAATAAACCCCGGAGCTATATCAAGAAATGAGAGGTTGGAAATACGTGAGGTAACTAAAAATTAAGGTGCTAAGTTGAGCAAAAGAATATTGGCTGTTTATTGTTTGTTTTTGGCAGGTATATGTTCGTGCGGGAGCACCAACAAGGATAAGATACTTGACTGGCAGGAAAACATAAAAGAAGAAGTGCTGGAACATAATGAATCCACTATTGACAGCACGTGGGAAGATATTGACCTGAATGAAGGAGCACGAATAGAGTTGAAGTACAGCAAGGGCAGCCTGGTAGAACGAGTAATAAAGAACACTGCCGGAGTAACCCTGTATACAGCACAGTATGCTGAAGATACCAATTTTGCATTGGTGCATGAATACTGTACGCATGGTAACGTGACCTACGAGGGTATAGAGTACAAACACAAACCCTACGGGCTGGCTACCTGGTATTATTGTGAAAGTGGTAAGGTAATGGAGCAGGGTATGCGCTACAAGTTCAGGAAAGCCGGCATTTGGAAAAAATATAACACTGACGGTAGTTTGCAATCAGAAACACAACATGAAGAAAAGATAAAAGTGAGAACTTTGCCTAAGTTCAATACCTGATACTTTATTCAAAGTAGTGTATGGTGAACTGTAGCCCGGAAACTATCTCTGCTTTAGCCCCTTTTTCAAAAATACCATATAAAGTACTGCCACTGCCACTCATAGAGGCGAATACTGCTCCTTGCTCGTATAATTCTCTTTTTATTTTGCCCAGTTCGGGGTGTTGCATGAATACGGCATCTTCAAAGTCGTTACTGACATTGTCTTTCCATTGAGATATAGGAAGTTCCGGTAATTTTCTCAGGTCGAACATGGGTTTGCGTGGCGTTATCATGCTGAATGCATCCTTAGTGGAAATATGTACTTCAGGGCATATCAATTGAATACTGTAAGCTGACAGGTCAAGCATCGGTATGGGGCTCATCTGTTCCCCGCGGCCTTTGGCAAAATGTGGTGTGTTGTATATAAAGAAGGGACAGTCACTACCCAGCTCCAGTGCCATCTCTGCTAAATATTTATCAGAAAGTTCCAGCCTGCAATAGTCATTCAGCAGGCGTAACATAAAAGCACCATCGGCAGAGCCACCACCCAGCCCGGCACCCATGGGTATTGCTTTCAGCAGGTATATATCGAGTGCCGGAACCTTTGCCGGAAATCTTTGTTGTAGCAGTTCATAGGCTTTCCATACGAGGTTTTGTTCCGGGTTGCCCGCAATGTTTTTACCATTCAGTACCAGCTTGGGCATTGGGCCTGTTGCAGGAACTACCTCCAATGCATCGTTCAGCCCTTTGATGGGGTAGAATACCGTCTCCAGGTCGTGGTAACCATCCGGGCGGCGATTGGTGATATATAATCCTAAGTTTATCTTGCAGTTGGGGAAACAGACCATAAGTGCATAATAACAAAACCGAAGCATAAAATTATCTGTATTTTTGGAAACCTGCACATTTTTGAAGCATAAGGAATTATGAAGGAAGTCATCAGTCTGAACGATATACACAAGAGCTACTACCTGGGTAAACAGGAACTACCTGTATTAAAAGGTATAGACCTTACCGTAGTGCAGAATGAGTATATCTCACTTATGGGACCATCCGGTTCGGGCAAATCTACCCTGATGAATATTATAGGCTGTTTAGATACACTGAGCAGAGGCAGGTATATCCTGAATGGTCATGATGTAAGCAAAATGACTGATGATGAGTTGGCTGATGTACGCAATACAGAAATAGGTTTTGTGTTCCAGCAGTTCAACCTGCTGCCAAGGCTGACAGCATGGGAGAATGTAGCACTGCCGCTTATCTATGCCGGAATAAGCAAAAAAGACAGGGAAGAGCAAGCCAGGGCCATGCTGGATAAAGTAGGCCTTTCGGACAGGGCGCATCACAAACCTAATGAGTTATCGGGTGGACAGAGCCAGCGTGTTGCTGTAGCAAGGGCACTTATCAATAATCCGTCAATAATACTGGCAGATGAACCTACAGGTAACCTGGATACCAAAACATCGGAAGAGATCATGGAGTTGTTTGGTGATATACACGCCCAGGGCAATACAGTAATGCTGGTAACACACGAGGAGGATATTGCCAACTTTACCAACCGGATAGTCAGGATAAGAGATGGTGTGGTAGAAAGTGATACTACCCGGACTCCTAAAGAGATCATAAACAGTTAAAACAATTTAGCCCCTATTGGGGTTGGGGTTATTATGGCATTTAAGATATATACTAAAACAGGAGACAAAGGAAGTACCAGCCTGATAGGTGGCGTGAGGGTGCCTAAAAACCATATTCGCATAGAGAGTTATGGTACAGTAGATGAGTTGAACTCATACCTGGGTATGGTGCGCGATATGGCCAACGATGCACTTGTAAATGAATGGATACACGAGGTGCAGGACAGGTTGTTTACCATCGGTTCGGTACTGGCTACTGACCCGGGCAAAGAAATAAAAATGAAATTGCCCGATCTGCATGAGGCAGATGTAATATTCCTGGAGCAGAAGATAGACGAGATGAATGAGTCATTGCCCGAGATGCGTTCATTTATACTGCCCGGAGGCAACCTGGCATCTTCTACAACCCATGTAGCACGATGTGTTTGCCGCAGGGCCGAGCGTATTTGTGTGGCTATGCAGGAGCAAAACGAAGTGGTACCTGAACTTATTGTTACTTATCTGAATCGCTTGTCAGACTTTTTGTTTGTACTGGCCAGGCATATAGCGCATATCAATGGTGCTGAAGACATGCCGTGGAGGGCGAGGTTGTAAAATTCCGGACATTTATGAAGAAGATAATCTTAGTAGCCACTGCCTGCATATCACTACAGGCATGTGGCAATAATACTTCCAAAGAAAGTTCCAGGCTGAAATCTATCAGCTGGATATTAGGATACTGGGAAATGAATACCCCTGAAGGAAGCGTAACAGAATCGTGGATACGCAATAGTGATACCAGTTACTCGGGCGTAGGCAAGTTTATCGATTCATCGGGTAAAGTGATGTCTACCGAAGAGATAGAGATCATACAGAGGGGAGATATGTTGCTGTATATCCCGACTGTAAGTAACCAGAACGGAGGAGAGCCCATAGTTTTTGCTGAAGCTTTTTACACAGATACTTCCATCAGCTTTTTAAATGCGGAACATGATTTTCCGCAGCGCATTACTTATGTCAAAACCTCTGACAGTACTATACTGGCCTATATTGAAGGAGATATAAACGGGGAGATACAACGGATAGACTATCCTTACAGCAGAAAATGATCAGGCTGCTTTGGGCTGATACATTTTGTGCAGCATGTTGTATAGTTCAGGGTACTGAGACTTGAAATGATCAGGCTGTTTGAAGTAATATTCCGAGACCACGGCAAAGAACTCCGCTTCGCTGGTAGCGCCATAAGGGTTGATGTCTGTAAGACCTTCTTTAATAGCCCTGATATATGCCTGCATATAGCTTTTCCATTCTTTGGTACTTTGCTTGTCCAGCAGGTATTGCGGCACACCGTCAGTAGCACCATCGGCTTTGTCTATCAGGTGTGCAAATTCGTGTATAGCTGTATTGTGTGCATTGTCTGGATACAGGTAGCCTGCCCTGAGTGCTGGTTGGGAAAGAATCATTTCACGGTTCATTACGCCGTCGCCTACCATGCCTAATACATTCCTGTCCGGTCCGTCCAGTTCGTATCTTTTACTGAAGGTCCCTTCGTATAACAGTACCTCATCCAGGTTGTTGTATCGCCAGTTCAGGTAACCAAACAATGGAATGACAGCACTGGCTGCAATAAATACCAGGTCAACATCGTGCACTACTACATTTCCTGTTCCTGTCACTTTGGTTCGCGCCAGGAAATCGCGCATACGTTCCTCAAATATAGCTTTATCTTCTGCGCTCAATGCCCTGTAGTAGGGTACGTAGCTATGCAGGAGGAATGTAGTACCTGCCGGCAATTTGTAAGCTGCCAGCTTTTTTTGCTTCCTTTTCCAAAGCAGGTAGTTCGTTACAATGATGCCAACTATGACCAGCGATACGATGATGCCTTTCAACATATACCAAATATAAGGAGTGGCGTTTTATCGGTTGATATGTGAATATAGACAAAACACATAATCGCCTGGGGGTAAAATAAAACCGTCCCACTTTTCAGCGGGACGGTTTTATTAATTAGTTATTAACTGAGTTTGATTACGCCTCGTCAGAGTTAACCAACTCGTTTACAAACTTAGCAACAGCAGCTATGCGAGCATGGTTCAGTGCATAGTGGATGAACTTACCATCACGCTCAGTGATAACGATGTTAGCACGACGCAGAATAGCCAGGTGCTGAGAAGCAACAGACTGCTCAAGACGCAGTTTCACGTAAATGTCTGTAACATTCATACGCTTGTTCTCTTCCAACAACTTAACGATCTGCTGGCGCAGTTTGTGGTTGATAGCCCTTAAGGTCATCGCTGCATTCTTTACTGCCATGTAATCCAGCTTAATTTGTTCGTTTGAACCTTCATCTTTACGAATAACCAGCGTGTTTGCTGACATAGTCGTTTCCATCTACAAAAAATTTACTAATGAATAATAAAAAAATACAAAAACTAATTAATATAATATAGTCCTACTATATGTTCTATTAACGGAGTGCAAACATACACCAAATGCAAATATGAAACAACAATATATTTGTGAATTCTGTTAAACCACCGTTAAATTGACGCAAATTATTAATGTGTGACTCTTGTAACTATTTGGTTGTCTTTGGTTTATGTGTATAAACTTGTTTTAAATAAAAAGGCTCGGCAGATGCCAATGTGATAAAACCATGACAATTGTATTGTTCGGACGTATATCTTACCCAACTGTCAATATCTATCTTCTCAGTGCCGTTTTCATGTTCAGGTTGGACATTAAATACAGACCTGATAACATCATTAATGTACCCTGTTACCAACCCGGAGCCGGGTATTTCAGCAGCAATATTTGCTAATTGTTCTTCAAATATGTGCCGTGGTTCTATTAGTACCTGCAGGCTTTTGTTATATACCGCGATAAAGTATTCTTTATCTCTGGCCTGTAGTATACTGACAATGTTTGCAACCTCTTCATTACTGTAAGCATGACGGGTAGCCATGAGCAACAGTTTGTTGTGCATCATCAATGGCTTGTCCAGTGCATAGCAAAAGCCCTTGGCTGTAGCCAGCCCGATGCGTAGTCCTGTGTATGACCCCGGGCCACCACAAACTGCAATGGCGTGCAGGTCGTTCAGGCCGATGCTGTTTTGCTGCAGCAATTGTTCGATGTTGGTATTCAACGTTGCCGCATGGTTACGTGTATCAGTGTTCTCTATAACACCAATGGATGATCCGTCCTTTGCCAGTGCTACAAGCCCGGTGTCTCCCGAAGTATCTATGTGTAAAATATAGGCCATATATGGTTTGCAAATGTACGGTGAGTATTACATTTGTGTATGGAAAAGAAAGTAATTCGTACAGATAACGCACCTGCACCGATCGGGCCTTACAACCAGGCCATTCAATACGGCGATATGCTGTTCGTATCAGGACAGATAGCAATAGACCCGAAAACAGGTAACCTGGTAGAGGGTGATATACAAGCTGAAACGCGTATGGTGATGCAGAACCTTGAGTCGGTACTGGCTGCTGCCGGTATGAATTTCTCGAATGTGATCAAATCTTCTATTTTCCTGATGGACATGGGCCAGTTTGCACAAGTTAATGAGGTATACGGAGGCTATTTTACCGTAGACCCTCCCGCGCGTGAAACGGTACAGGTAGCAGGGCTGCCCAAAGGTGTAAATGTAGAGATCAGTGTGGTGGCAGGCAGGTAATTTTAACCTGTTCATAATACCGCTGAAGTCCTTGAAAACAGGGGCAAAGATATATTGTTAAAAGCCCTGATATTGCTTGCTGTAACGGGGTGTTTTTGTTATCTTTGTATGGTTATTTTTAACCTAACGTATGATGTAATTGCCGTATGTATTATGCGGTGATCAGTAACCATTCCGGGCCTGAGAACAGGGCCTTGTTCAACTAAAATATGAGTACAGAAAATTCTGCTGTCAACACTCCGGGTAATACAGGCTATGATGCCGCAAGTATACAAGTATTAGAAGGTTTGGAAGCGGTGCGTAAGCGCCCTGCCATGTATATTGGCGATATCGGTGTTAAAGGTTTGCATCATCTTGTTTACGAGGTCGTAGACAACTCTATTGATGAAGCCCTTGCCGGCCACTGTAAATACATTACAGTAACTATTCACGAAGACAACTCTATCAGTGTACAGGACGACGGCCGCGGTATACCAACAGGCATGCATCCGAAAGAAGGCCGTAGTGCCCTTGAGGTGGTAATGACCGTACTGCACGCAGGTGGTAAGTTCGATAAAGACTCCTATAAAGTATCAGGAGGGTTGCATGGTGTCGGTGTAAGTTGTGTGAATGCACTGAGTATGCATATGCACACAACCGTGTACCGCGAAGGGAAGATATTTGAGCAGGAATATGAAAAGGGCATACCCATGTATTCCGTACGCGAAAAAGGGACAACTGATAAGCGCGGTACACATCAGCACTTCTGGCCCGATAATAGTATTTTTAAAGAGACCACCTATAACAGGGAGATACTGGCAGGCCGCCTGCGCGAATTATCTTACCTGAACAGAGGTATACATATCACGCTGGTAGATGAGCGTGAGCAGGACGAAGACGGTAAGCATGTATCGCAGGTGTTCTTCAGTGAAGGCGGCATAGTAGAATTTGTGCAGATGCTGGACGAATCAGCTAAACGCACACCATTGCTTGCCAACCCGATATATGTAGAAGCACATGATGATGATACCAATGTAGCAGTAGATGTTGCACTGAACTACAACACCTCATACAACGAACACATCTTCTCATACGTTAACAACATTAACACGATTGAAGGTGGTACGCACGTATCTGGTTTTCGCAGGGCTATTACCCGTGTGTTCAAATCGTATGGCGATAAGAACAAACTGTTTGAAAAAGCCAAGGTAGAGATAACAGGTGATGATTTCCGCGAAGGCCTGAGTGCTATTATTTCTGTAAAGGTTCCTGAGCCACAGTTTGAAGGCCAGACCAAAACCAAGCTGGGTAACAACGAGGTGATGGGTGTGGTTGATGTTTCAGTAAGCCGTGTATTAGAGGCTTACCTGGAAGAGAATCCAAAAGCTGCCAAGATGATCATTGACAAGGTGATCATTGCTGCGCAGGCACGTGCAGCTGCACGTAAAGCCCGCGAATTGGTGCAACGTAAGAGCGTATTGTCAGGTGGTGGTATGCCCGGAAAACTGGCCGACTGTTCTGATAAAGATCCTGAACGTTGCGAACTGTACCTGGTGGAGGGTGACTCGGCAGGTGGTACAGCCAAGCAGGGCCGCGACCGTAGCTACCAGGCTATATTGCCACTACGTGGTAAGATACTGAATGTAGAAAAAGCACAGGAGCATAAGATATACGAGAACGAAGAGATAAAGAATATGTTCACTGCATTGGGTGTATCGGTAGGTACCGAAGATGACCCTAAGGCGCTGAACTTATCCAAGCTTCGTTATCACAAGATCATTATCATGACCGATGCCGACGTGGATGGTTCTCACATTGCTACGTTGATACTTACGTTCTTCTTCCGTTATATGACCACACTGGTAGAACAAGGCCACGTGTACCTGGCACAGCCGCCATTGTACTTAGTGAAGAAAGGTAAAGAGCAGGAATACGCATGGACAGAAGAACAGCGTAAAGCATTGATAGAGCGACTGGGACATGGTAAAGAAGACAGCGTGAACATACAGCGCTATAAAGGTCTGGGTGAGATGAACGCTGACCAACTTTGGGAAACAACCATGAACCCTGACACACGATTGATGAAGCAAGTGACCATTGAAAGTGCTGCTGAGGCTGATCGTGTTTTCTCTATGCTGATGGGTGATGAAGTAGCACCACGCAGGGAGTTCATCGAGAGCCATGCCAAGTACGCCAAGATTGACGTATAACAGATACCAACTAACATTCTTTAGATAAACAAAGTCCTGCTGGAAAGCAGGACTTTTTACTTATGCCTTTCTGCTGATGCAAAAAGGACATTACCCCTATTGAAACGAAAGCGTCTTTATTCCGAATACACGGGTTAATATGTTGAACACGAAACAAATCGTAAGAAAAAATCCTCTTCTTTAGGGCCGGACGGTCTGCTACAACGGTTTAAGGTATAAATTGTTGCTCTAAGCTACTTACATAATCGGGAAAAAACAAAAATCCCCGCAGGTATACCTGCGGGGATTTTTGATATACAAAAGTATGTACCTATTTCTTTTTGCGCACAGGCTGTTGTTTAGCCCTTTCTGCTTGTTGCTTTTGCATTTCTTCCAGCTTGGCCTGCCATTTAGATTGTGCAGGCGGCTTGTTTTTGTTCTCCTGCATTTTAGCATGTATAGCTTTTTCGTCTATCACATATTTCTGAATGATGAATTGTTGCGCAATGCTGATCATGTTGGAGAAGAAGTAGTAGAAAGTAAGTGCCGCGGCCATTTTATTGAACACGCCTAACAGCATGAACGGGAATATGAACGGCAGGTATTTCATAATCGGGTTGTTGGGATCTTGCGGTGTCATGTTACGGTTGTACAGTGCCAGGAACAGGCTAGATACAGTCATAAGTATCGTAAACAAGCTGACATGGTTACCGTAAACTGAACTCAGTACCGGGATATTGGCACTCCAACTGACAATACTATCGTAGGTAGACAGGTCTTTTGCCCACAGGAAACTTGCCTGCCTTAACTCAATTGACGACGGGAAGAAGTAGAACATGGCAAATAGTATGGGCAATTGCAGTAATGTTGGTAAACATCCACCCAATGGGTTAACACCGGCTGAGCGATATAGTTTCATCTGCTCCATACCGAATTTCTGCTGGTCGTCGCCACATTGTGCGCGTAGTTCGTCCAGCTCAGGTTTCAGTACACGCATTTTTGCGCTGGACAGGTAGCTTTTATAAGTAAAGAATGACAACAGCAGGCGTATGATAATGGTCATCAGCATGATGATAACACCAAAGTTGCTGATGAAACTGCTGAGCATATTGAATATTGGAATGATGAGTAGCTTGTTGATGTACTTTACAAAGAACATCGGGCCATAACCCAGCGGTACCATTTCTTCCAGCCCTATTTTGTAGGAGTTAAGTGTTTTGTACCTGTTGGGTCCTATATACATTTTCAGGTCAACAGATGGGTTTCCGTTGCCTTTTACAGGTATATCAAATGTATTGCTGTTTTGCGCAACAATGTTCTCATTATCCAGTTTAGTATCACCTTCAATATTCACGCGGTTAAGACCGTCTTCTGATATCAATGCAGTAGCAAAGAAGTGCACCCTGAAACCTAACCAGTTAGCAGGTTTTTCAAGGCTCTCTTTTTGTGTATTGATAAAGGTGAAATAATCATGGTCACCATCAGAGAGATTGTAATAGAACTGGCTGTTCTTACGCTCGTTGTTGATGTCCTTTTCAGTATGCAGAGCCTGAGTCTGCCATGTTACCGGCAGGTTGTTGGTATGCATACCTTCCAACGTGATGTTGGTGCGCAGCATATATCCTTCTTTAGGCAAGGTATAAGTAATGAAGGTCTTTTTACCCTCGCCCATATCTGCTGTAAATATTATTGATTTGTTGCCTTCGGCATCCGTTTTTTCTTCGGTAGTATAATACAGATCGCCGGTGGCAACAGCGCCATTATCTATAGGCAGTACTGCGCTTAGTTTATTATAATCACCGTCGAACAGGATGAGTGGTCCCTGGTCGTAGGTTTTATACTTTTTAAGATTGGCCTTAACCGGGTGTGCACCTTTGGTAGTGAAGGTCAGTGCTATGTCGGCATTTTCAAGAACTATGTTGTTTGCCTCCCCTTTGAATGCCGGAGCTTTCGCCTCTATAATAGAGTCGTTGATTTCTGCTGCAGCGTCGGTCATTGTAACCTCCGCAGGTTTAGCTTCGTCGGCTGTTGGTTTGGGGTGCACCTTGGCGGCGGCTATAGAGTCTGCTATCTTCTGCTCTTCGAATTTTGACTGGGAATAATTGTTGTAGGCAAAGTAGCCTATCACCAATACTGCCAACAAAGAAAAGCCAATGACTGAATTACGATCCATGAAACTTTTAAATGAGGTGCAAAGGTAACTAAAATGCAATTGAACCCATATATAAAGAGAATCGTATTATTTTAATTTATTGTAATATTTATGATTATGTAGTTAAAAATATTATTTTCGGTCTCCCTACCCCGCCATATTGTGTAACCATTACAAATGAACAGTATATGTTTGTTAAGAAACGCGAAGAAAAGACAAATACTCCCAAACAGGTACGCCAGGCCGGTGCGGTAAGCACAATTGCTTCAGGTACAACGGTTAATGGCGATATGGAGTCTGATTCCGACATGAGAATTGATGGTAATATTATTGGCAATGTATACTGTAAAGCCAAGATCGTACTTGGAGAATCCGGTATTATACAAGGCGACCTGCATGCTACAAATGCCGACGTTTTCGGTACCGTAAATGGTAACGTAATAGCCAAAGACCTGCTGTGTCTCAAGGCAAAATCTACTGTAAATGGTAATGTAAATACCAAGCGCCTGCAGATAGAACCCAACGCTACCTTTAACGGACAGTGCAAAATGACCTCAGACCAGGTGTCAGGTGGTAAGTCAATGTCAGACAAAAAAGTAGAACTGGAAGTTCACAACAGCTAATTATTCACTGAAATATGCCAACTCTTCATTGAGTTGTAGGTAAGGGTATTGAGCCATCAATGCCCTTATTTTTTGTACATAACTTTCCCTGAATTTTTTGTGTGCTTCTGTTTGCGGGAAACGTGTCCTGTGTTTGCGGGCCAAGGCTACTTCGTGTACCTGTTTCATCAGGTCGAGCGTAAATGTATCCATACAAGCCTCAGTCAGTCTGCCCCATACATAATCGGTTGCCAGATAGTTGGGGTGTACAAAATCAATATCATAGTATCTATGGTCGCGCAGCACATCCATAACCAGCTCGTAGGCAGGGAAGTAATATGCCTGTTCAAACTTATCGCAAAGCAGGTGCACACTCTCTATGATGCGTGCTTTACTGCGGTTATTTTCCACCAGCCCGTCGCGGTAGTGCCTTACAGGGCTCACGGTAAATATCAGCTGGACATCAGGGTTGACTTTCAACAGGCTTTCAATAGTATTGGTGAATTTTGACGTTATTTCTTCGATAGTAAGCAAACGTTTTTCAAACCATTGCGATGGTGCCCGATGGTTATTACTTACTGCTTGTCCTGTTTCTTTCAACACATAATAATAGGCACTGCCGAGTGTTATGAGTACATGGGTAGCCGTACGAATAAATTCAGTTGCTGCCTTTTGCGATGTATTAATGCTGCACAATGCTTCTTCTTTATTGATGTGTGAGAAGCTGGTATGGTGATCCCAACTGTTCCAGAGCTCGTTCAGGTAAAAAAGTGCATCTTCACTATATAACTTGCCTTGTATATAGCCATCTATGCTATTAGCTACGCTCAGGGGATTGAATATGATGCCATGCGGATTGTCCAGCACGTTGAGCCGATGCTGTTTCAGCCGGATAGCCATATTCTCAGCAAAGCAAGAGCCTGAGAGGAATAGTTTACTCTCGTAGCTGATGGGCCGTGGCAGTGGTTGAATATTGAGTTGTAACGTGTGCATCGGCGTAAAAATACGCAAATGGCAGACAGGTTGTGATAATATTGAAATCACAGGCAAGCATTATGGCCTGCCTGTGAGTAAAGTGATCTTATGCTGGATGGTTTTGTAGGAAGGTGATGTTGTCCCTTTCCTGTGCTGTAAGCATAGAGGTTACATCGTCGTGGGTTGGTTTGTACCACTCTTGTCTTCCGAAATGATCTTTCAGGTCCTCATCGGTAAAACGCATACCATGACGGGCATATATTTCATTCAGCATTACTGTATGTCCCCATTCAGTCAGGAATTTGGTGTCGTTCGTGGTCAACTGCCTGGTAGAAGCTTCAGGATAAAAGCCCGGAACATTACCCCAGTCCATTTCATCGTGCATTTTACGATAGTCTTCTATTTGTTGACGGGTGTAGTTATTCTCGTCAAACATATTACGTATCTTTTGCCATTCTGCATCATTAGTTTCAGCAGAGGTAGTAGCATTATTAATAGTACCGTTCATACCTTCGGTGTTCATCATTGTGTCCTCGTTGGTCACCACCGGCTCATTTTCATTATTGCAGGTACAAGATGAAATAAGCAGTAAGCCAAAGAAGGCCGTTAATATCATCTGTTTCATAATTAATGTTTTTGGTTAATACTTATGAAACAGGATATATGTCTGAGAGTTCATATTACTCCCGTTTTTTATAAATGTTTTAACGTAGTAATAGCTCAGTCAAGCTTATTCTCCGGTTAGCCTGCCTGTGAATTTGATAAGCAGATGGGCCAGGTCGTCCACCCTTTCCAGGCTGATGTCTTTGGCTACATCAAACACATCATGGTAATGGCCATTGGTACCCATGCTGTATATAAATACTGCGGGTACGCCATTTTTGCTGAAATGATAATGGTCGCTGTTGGAGGTGCGTTCTCTTTTGTTGATCTTAGTAGCATACAAACTATCCACATTCAGCTCTTGCAGCAGGGCAAATTCGGGCTCGTGGGCTACGCCATTGACAACTGTAATGCCATTGGTAGCATCGCCGGTCATGTCCAGGTTCACCAGGAATCGAATTTGTTCTAAAGGGAAAGCCGGATCAGACACATAGTATTCAGACCCAAGTAGTCCTGCTTCCTCTCCACTGAACAGAACGAAAGCTATAGAATAACGTTGCGGATGTTTGGCAAAATAGCTGGCCAGGTACAGAACCATAGAAGTACCACTTGCATTATCGCTGGCACCCGGAAAAAGTGCTGTCTTGCCCATGCGGCCAAGGTGGTCAAAGTGGGCAGTAAAGACAATGAAGCTATCTGCAACCTCGGTACCTTTTACATAGCCCATCACATTTTTGGCATTAAACTCTTTTATATACTTTGCGTCTACATCTACCAATACCTTCTTGGGTTTTGCAGGCAGCACTGTATCTTCTATATATATTATTGTACCGGGTACCTGGTTGGTATTGGCTGTCCAGGTAAGTTTTCCATGTTTGGGGACGATAAACAACCCTTCCGGTAGTTCTGTGGCAAATTTCCTGATGCCCAGCTTCAGGTGGTTGGCAGGAGTGTCGGCATTCTGTAAATAATATACACTACCGGGCTTTATCTCTTTTTTGACATTGTCCCAACTAATTGAATCACGTATTTCAGCCAGGTTTAAATACTTCATCTTCTTCGGCTTTTTAGAGTGCCAGGCATTGCTTGCTCCATTAAGTATGTAGTCAGGACCCGGGCGTAATTTTTTCCCGTTCACCTCTACCAGTACCTTGCCGGGGAAGGTGTTTACTGAGAAAGTGTAGTCCTGGAGATATGAGCCATTTTGTCGGATGGGTTGTACTCCATAACTCTTCAATTCTTTGGCAATATAGTCTGCTGCAATGGCATTACCATTCATCACATAACCCCTGCCATGAAAGCCCGGGCTTGCCAACGCATCTATTCTTTTTTTGATAAATGATTTTTCCTCTTGTGCTTTGCAAACGGGAAGAGTAAACGTATATATAAATAATATTATAACAATTTTAGGTAAATTCATATAACACAAATAATAATTTTGAATGGAATCTTTCCACCATGTAAAAAACTACTACAAGATAGGTAATCAAATGGTTAAATAATACAATCTGAGCATTATTATATAATAATCAAACACCTATTTTAAAATAATATCATGGATATTCTTCAATTTGTCAGTAAGATAATTTATTATTGTTATGTGAACGTATACGAAACGTGAACACATATATAAAACGTGAACGAAGAAAAGCTGAAGATCATATATGTTGCGCTGGATAGCCTGGATTCTAACCCATTATTCAAAGGAATGTGGAAATATGTAGTGCATACCGGAGAACGCATAGAGATAAGTTTGTATATAAGGGACATGACCCTGAAATACGTAGTTGAGACCAGGGCCGAGCTGCGTGAGCAACAGTTGCCCAAACTGCTCTCTGTCACGGGTATTAAGGAGACCATCATTATTGCGGGTAAAATATCTGCAACAGCTAAGGAGCAGCTTGTTACTAACGGAATTGCATATATAGAGAGTAATGGAAATGTGTTCATCCCAAAGAAGGATCTGTATATCTGGATAGACAGCAACAAACAACGACCTATCGCCAAAGAAAATACAGGCAGAGCTTTCACAAAAACTGGGCTGAAAGTAGTCTTCCATTTCCTGATGAACGAGGCATTTCTGGATATGTCATATCGACAGATAGCCAGGGAAACAAACACTAGTTTAGGAAATATTACAAATATAATAAATGCTTTAAAACAGCTCAATTTCCTGGAAATTACTCCCGATGGTAAGCTTAGGTTACGACAAAAAAGGCTCTTGGCAGAGCGTTGGATAGAGCAATATGAACACCGGTTGAAACCGGCAATTGAGATTGGAACCTTCAGATTTGAATCTGAGGATGACTACAGAAACTGGAAGCGTACCCAACTGGAGAATAAAAAGTCGATGTGGGGAGGTGAGCCGGGCGGTCACCTGTTGACAGGTATGCTGAAACCCACCCAACTTACTATATATAGCCTGGAAAACAGGCACGACCTGATGAAGAATTACAGACTGGTACGCGATGAAAAGGGTTATATAAAGGTATTTCGCAAGTTCTGGACCTATGATGACTACCGAACTAATGTAGCACCACCCCTGCTGGTATATGCCGACTTATTGAATAGTGGTTTACAAGGTAATATTGAGGCCGCCGAGCGAATATTTGACGACGTACTAAAAAATAGATTTTGATAATCAATTGTTTATGCTTATAATTTGACGATGTCAAATTATTTTTTCATCCCATTTACGGATGATAAGCGATGAATTGGTGCCGCCAAAACCGAAAGAGTTGGATAGGAAGATATCAATCTCCTGTTTTTGGGTTTGAGCTACGATATTGATCTTGGCAGAATGCTCATCGGGATTTTCAAAATTGATATTCGGAGCTATGAAGCTGTCACGCATCATGAGCATAGAGTAAACAATCTCGCTGGCACCGGCCATCCAGCACTCGTGCCCTGTCATAGATTTAGTTGAGCTGACCGGGGTCTTTCCGCCAAATACCTCGAATATAGCTTCTGCCTCACCGCCATCTCCCGCAGGGGTAGAAGTAGCGTGTGCATTAATATATTGTATGTCTGAAGCTGACAGACCTGCGTCTGCCAGGCACCTGCCTATAGAGCGAACCTGTCCATCTACGCTTGGATTGGAAATATGCTGCCCGTTTGATGAGAAACCATAGCCCAGAACCTCGCCGAGAATGGTAGCGCCACGTGCCTGAGCAGACTCAAGGCTTTCGAGAATTACCGTAGCCGCGCCTCCGCCGGGTACCAGGCCATCACGGTCCTTATCAAATGGACGGCTGGCTTTTGTGGGTTCATCTTCACGAATTGAAAAAGTGCCCAGCGCATCAAAGTTGGGCATGGAGTAGATATTTACTTCTTGCGCTCCTCCACATATCACCCTGTCCTGAAGGCCTTGTTTGATGAACATATAACCCAGCCCGATAGAATGCGAACCACTGGCGCATGCTGCGCTGATAGTAAAATTAACCCCGCGTAGTTTGAATATAGTAGCCAGGTTCATAGTAACTGTAGAGTTGAGTACCTGGAATACAGAGCCTGAGCCCACCATCATAGTATCTTTCTTCTCACGTATCAGGTCTATAGCTTCAATAACGGGCTGTGCGCAGCTGTCGTTGCCAAAGATGATACCTGTCTCGTGCTCCTCGAAATATTCAGTGGTCATACCCGCCTGCTCCATAGCCTCAATGGTAGACATATAGGCAAATTCGGCATGTTCGGGCATCATGATGCGGGAGCGGCGATCAAGCAGGCCTTTGAGTTGGGGACGCTCGACAAACCCGGTAAGGCCTGAGCGGTAACCCATTTCTTTTCGGGCCTGGTCAAGTATGATGCCTGACCTGCCCTCAAACAATGACTTTGCAACCTCATCACGGTTTTTGCCCAGTGATGAATATATACCTATTCCTGTTATAACTACTCTACGCATGGTACAAAGATAAAATCCTGCCCATAAAAGGAGTCAAATGTATAAGGGAAAATGTTATGATGTGCTATATGATAATAACAATAGGGGGGTAATCAAATTACCCCCCTTGTCAAACAGGTTGCCAGGCAAAATTTACTCAACCCTGATCTTGAACTTGTTCACTTTTACATCATCAACGATCGTAAGAATGTAGATACCCGGGATAACATCACCTAGATCTACATATTGCCTGTTTTGTTTTGAAACGAGTTGCGTAGGTATCCTCCTTCCTGATATGTCGGTAACCAGTATCTTTTCGTTAGGAATAATTTTGTCTGAAATGATCCCAAATACACCATGCCCGGGATTTGGGTATACAGTTATATTACGTTGTTCAAACACATTCTTTACATCCACACCTGTCACAGTAAAGCAGGATGAGGTATCAGCAATGCATGGTTGCGAGATTACAAGTTTATAGTTCCCGTTTTTGGTAGCTGTGAATGACCTGCCCGAACCAACTACGGAATTATTGCTACAATCGATCCATGTATATGTTGCTCCGGGGTAGTTGTGGTCGGCCGTATAAGTGAACATACTTTTGGATAGTCCTGTATCTGCCGGCAGGCAAAGTTTTACTACCCAGATGTCACTGTTACCCTTAGTTTGTACAATGTCACTGTCTGCCGACTGGCTTACAGAAAAGACGTACAACCCTCCTTCTCTGTTGGTGATGGCACTGTTGCCAAAATCCCCTTTGCTGCCACCCATGCTTTTGCTCCAGAGGATAGTCCCGTTGCTATCAACAGATGCCAGCCATATATCTGCCATACCATAGTTAGTAGCAATATTTCCGTCATCAGACTCGGCCTCGCCTATCAGTACAAATTCGTTGGCACCTCTTTGCAGCATGTCATCCAGGTAGTCGTATGATGTTCCGCCATATGCTTTTTGCCATAAAATATTTCCGGTACTGCTGAATTTAACGAGGTAATAGTTGCCTTTTATATCGGCATTTGAGACGCTGGTCAGGTCGCCATCGGTTGACTGTTCGCAACCCGCAGCCAATAAATTGCCACCCGGAAGTTCTTTAACACTCCAGGCATTATCATAGCTACTGCCACCCACACATTTTTGCCAAACGAGTTGTAGTGCAGTGTCCAGCCGCACTACCCACATATCGTTTGAGCCGTGGTTACCCGTAACGTCAAAATCGTTAGATTGCGCCTCCCCGGCCAAAACCAGTCCGCCATTTGCAGATACGATCACATCTGAAAATTGCTCGAATTTGGTGCCTCCGAAACTCTTTTCTTTTACTTTGTTACCATTACTATCAAGTTGTACTATCCATCCATCATACCCTCCGTGGTTGTTAGTAACATCTCCATCATTGCCCTGGTTGATACCCGCTACAACAAAATGCCCATTGTTCATCTGAACAATATCGTAGCCCTCATCGTATCCACTACTTCCGTAGACTTTCGACCAGATAACCGCACCAGAAGCGGTATCAATACATATCACCCACATATCTCTTGAACCTTTGCCCATGCCAACATCTCCGGTATTATTAGCATAACTGGACCCTACACAAACCAACCTGCCGGTCCTGTCTACTATCATATCGTTCAGGAAATCTCCTTCAGTACTGCCATAATTTTTTGTCCATATCGTGTCTCCTGCTGGGCTCAGCTTAGCCAGCCAAAGGTCCCATTTCCCATAGTTGTTATGCACGTCTTTATCGTTAGAAAAGGTTGATGATCCTAATATAACAGAACCACCACTCAACTCAACCATTGCCGACTGAACTTCCTGGTTGGAACCACCAAAATTTTTACTCCAGGTTATTGTGGGTTGCGCAAAACTGACAACAGACCAATAAAGAAGGGAAATTGTAATAATACACCGCATACATAGAGTTTTGATTATTACAAACTTATGGTGACAGTGTTTGTAAAACATTATGTGCATTACAATCGGTATGGTTGATTTATTATGTGGTAATGAAGAACTATTGTTACAGAATGGTTATTTGTTAAAATCTTCCAGCAGCTTTAGCAATGCGGCACGTTTTCGCCGGGCAACCGGTATTTCGCAACCGTCGGACATCTGTACCGAGCCACCGTCCCTATTGATATATAGTCTCAGGTGGTCAATATTAATAAGAAAAGAAGTGTGTATTCTTTCAAAGCCGAAATGAGATAACATGTCTTCAAAATCTTTCAGTGTTTTGCTCATCAACAGGGGCGTTTTGCCATTTGCAAAAACTACGCGTGTATAATTACCTTCGGCCTCGCAGTAGATGATGTCTTCCAGCGGACACAATGTAACCCCTTTTGATGTGTGCAGCGCAATGCGTTTTTTTCGCCCTTCCAGCCCTTTGTTGTTTATATAGTTTTTCAGGCTTTTTTGATATTCGTCGTCCTGCATATTAACCAGTTTGTCTACGGCTTGCTTCAATTCCTGTCCGTCTATTGGTTTCAGCAGGTAGTCCAGTGCGCTGAATTTTATAGCTTTCAATGCATACTGGCTGTATGCCGTTGTGAAGATTACCTTTGCATTACTATCTCCTATTTGTTCTAGTATGTTGAAACCCAGACCGTCTGTAAGTTGAATGTCGAGAAAGATAAGGTCAGGGTTGCTACGTTTTATTTCTTTTACAGCATTACCTACAGTGTCAGTTTCGGCAATCACCTTTATACTCGGGCAGTTCTGTAAAAGCTCCTCCCTCAAAACTGAGCGTGCCTGTGTTTCATCATCAACAATAATTGCTCTGAACATGTCTATGCAGTTTGATATGGTATTACAATGATCACTTTCGTTCCTTTGGTGTCACCTGATTTGTCGTACAGGTCAACAATTTCCAGTGTACAGTTTGTCTCTGTATTTTTTGACAGTATCTCCAGCCTGTTCTGAACAAGGATCGTAGCCATAGAATTATGCTCACGATTCCTGTTGTTGATCTCCGCAGCACGACGGCCTATACCGTTGTCTGTTACTGTACAATGCAACATATTGTCTTCTTTCCTGAAAGATATAGAAACATGGCCCTTGCCTTGGCGGGGAGCAATGCCGTGTATAATGGCGTTTTCTACGAACGGTTGCAGCAACATGGATGGTATGAGCGCTTCTGTTATGAGTATTTGTTTGTCAATTTCTATGTCAAAAGTGAATCTGTCTTGAAAACGTATTTGTGTTAGCTCAAGATATAAACGAAGCATCTGCACTTCTGTATCTATGTTTATCAAAGACTCTTCGTTTTCCAGGATAAACCTAAGCAGCTTGGAGAATTTACTGATGTACACATTTCCTTCAGCAGCTTTGTTTTCTATATAGTAGCCTTTAATAGTATTTAGTGCATTGAAAACAAAGTGCGGATTCATTTGCAGTCGCATCGCTTTCTGCTCCAGTTCTTTTAAGTCACGCTCCATTTCTGCTTTTTCCTTCTCGACAGTGATCCTTTGTTTTTCCAATTCAAAATGCCGGTGCAGGAATCTAACACGCACTATCCATACAATACTTATTATACCTATCGCAATGAATATTACCAATAGATAAAATATCCTTGTCTCCCAAAACGGTGCTCCTACCTTAAACTGCACATGTTTTGTTTCGTCGCTTTCTACGCCCGAAGAGGTGACGGCTTTTACACTAAATCTGTAATTGCCGGGTGGTAACGAAAGGTAATGTACTTCAGTTGTTGTTGTGGTTTGCCAGTAGTCGTCTATCCCTTCCATCTTGTAGAGGTATTTTATGGCATTGGGATCTTTGAATGATACTGACTTAAACCTTATAGCGACATTGTTCTTTGAATATGGCACAGTAACCTTCCCTGTAGCAGTAAGATCTTCCCCGTCAATATCAAATCCGGTAATTGATATCAATGGTTTGGGTATTCCCTGCTGGTCGGTGTCTTTTCTAAAACGGATCAGCCCGGCATCAGTTGCCAGGAAGACATATTTCCCCAGTGTTTCAATACCGTTAACAGCAATATTACCCAGGCCTGATAACAGTTGATATCGTTCAGCCTGCCAACGACCGTCAATTTTTTTCAGACGATCCAACCCTGCCAATGTTCCTACCCATATTACTGTATCATTTTCAGGGTGAATAGAGGTAACATGTAGAGCAGACAGGGCTCCTTTATTGAAAATTGTGGCGGAGAGATTTTTGTCAAGAAAGATTATTCCGTTGTATTTGGTTCCTATTAGCAATGTATTGCCGATACTGTTGATGGCGGTAATGTTATCCTTAAGTTGAGTATACCGTTCACCGAGATATTGCACACCGGTATCTGTTGCAATGTACAGGCCATTTACTGTCCCGATTAATATGCTGTCTCCTATTGGGAAAATAATATTCGTAGCAGCTCGGATCATTACTTCGGCGTATTTATTGTAATTAAGAGAGCCGCTATAATAGTGTGGAGAAAGCATGTTGTTGATGCCTGTTTCTCTAACCCTCCAGCATACAGAAAGCCCGATCCAATAGTTACCATGCACGTCTCGGGCAATATCATTGCCCCAATATGGAATATATTGTTTGCTATTTCCCTTCAGCTTCAGCAAGCAGGACTTACCTGCGATATAGGTTGTTCCGTCTTTATTATGATGGATCGCCATAACATCTCCCAGCCTGTCGTCCGGCGCAAGTTTATTGATCGTTACATTATTGCCATCTAAAATTATATAGTGATTACGTTTACCGCCAGCCCATATTTTGCCGTTTGCATCCTTCTCAATACATATCACTTTGGTTGCAGATAATTTGTCGCTATAGCTTACAATATCCTGCGAGGGAGTAAAGTATACTCCCCCCTCCAGTGTAGCAAACCACATACTGCCCTCCCTGTCATTAAATGAACTGGTGACAGTTAAGCCACGGAGGTAAGGAGTATAATTGTGCTTCCTGATGTCTTCTATGTGCTCGTATATAAGCACACCATTTTGTGTGCCTATACATATTTTTTCACCATTAGCTGTATCTACACTGGTTATCATAAAGAACTGCTCGTCTATCCTGGCCAGCCTTTCAACTTTGTTGGTCTCTGTCTTGTATTCGTACAAATCCCTGTCAACACTAAAGATTATCCCTTCACGTGTTTTGGCAGTTCGGCAAATATATCTCTGTGGTATAGAGATGGCACATCGCAGTCGGTAAGACCGCAAGTCATTACTGATAGTGTATATGCCTTCAGATGCAAGAAGGTACAATTGCTTTTTTTCAAACCACGTGAAATAGATTCTTCCTACCTCTCCCGGTAATTTGTAGGGTTGTTTTGTTTTGTTTATGGCAGCCAGGCGGTCTCTTACTGATCCGAGGTAGATAATTCCATCGTCGCTTTCGGTAAATGAATAATAAAAGGATCGCATCGCTGCCCCACGCAGATGACTGTCATTTTTTTCTGTATAAAATGTATTATTTATATAATAACAGGGCTGTCCGTTCATGGTAAGGAACCACAGCCTGCCCTTGCTGTCTTCATGTATCTGCAAAACTTCATTGTCAGCCAGCCCATCTTCATTAGTGTATGTAATAAAGTTTGTGCCATCATATTTTGATACACCGGAATTGGTTGCCAGCCATATGTATCCGTTCCTGTCTTGTGTTATGTAATATACATTGGATGTTGGTAAGCCATTACCTGACGAATAGTTCTTATAAAATGGCTTTTGTGCATATAGGGCTGCCAGGCCCGTAAGGCAGGAAAGTATTGTTACAAGGAACCTGCATAACATTGACTAAGAATATGTTTCAGCTAAATTAATAAACCATATGATTATGCGAATAACCAGGGGCTACCATTTAATAAGCCAATGATGCCGTTTGTCGGGAACCCTAGATGTTATTTCCCGCATGGTATTAATTCCATGTTGCCTTTTGCTAATATGCTGTGTTATTTCATGGAGGTATAACGGTTGTTATGCCTCAATATGTTTCACCAACTCGACATGCCCGCCCTGCGGGGTGACATTCATTTTATACAACATGCCCAACGTTAAGGTGTGGTTCTCCTCCATATGTCCGGTGGGAAAGTGGAAGCAAACAGGATAATCGTATTCAGCTACCTTATCGTGAATAATTTCTTCCAGTGTCTGCCCGAACGGTCTTTCCGTGTCTTCCATTTCGGTAAAGCCTCCTACCACCAGTCCTTTCAGCTTATCCAGTTTACCCGCACGCTTCAGCGTCAGCATCATGCGGTCTACCTTATACAGGTGTTCGCCTATATCTTCAATGAACAATATCTTATTGTCTGTATTGACATCGGATGCAGAACCTACCAGGTGTGCTAAAATGGCCAGGTTGCCACCGGTAAGTATTCCTTCAGTTTTGCCCATACGATTCAAATCGAAAGGATCAGTATGATAGTGTTGCGACTCGCCGATGAGTGAAGCGAGGAATCTTTTGATATGCCCTGAATTAACAGTCTTGGGATTGAAGGCCCCGCACATAGGGCTATGCATAGTGGGTATCTGCAGGTTGTGGTGAATGTGGCTGTGCAATACGGTAATATCGCTGAACCCGCATATCCACTTTGGGTTGAGTTTGAATTTGGTCCAGTCCAGCCTGTCTATAATGCGACTGAGACCATAGCCGCCCCTGCCCATAAGTATGGCATTAATGTCCGGGTTGTCCAGCATTGCCTGCAGGTCGGCGGCCCTTTCATTGTCTGTGCCTGAAAAGTAGTGGTGTTCATTGCCAACAGTTTTGCCTATTCTCACTTCAAACCCCCACAGTTTTAATGTTTCTGCTGCAAAATGTACCCTGTCTTCTGATACATAGCCCGAAGGGCAGGTAATACCCACTACAGAGCCTCTTCTTAAATATGAAGGTGTGTTGATCAGATCGTTTACCATAGTCCTATATATATTGCACCGTTCCTTATTTCAACGGGGTAAGTTTTTAATTTATATCCTTCGCCACTGGTGTTGCGCCCGTTTGCCGGGTCAAACCGGTATTTATGCAGGGGGCAAACTATCCTCCCCTGTGCATCCACCCAGCCCTCGCAAAGCCGTGCGCCGGCGTGCGGGCAGGTAGCGGCAAATGCATAAATATCATCGCCTTTTCGCAGCAACCCTACCGCCTTAGTATCAACAGATATTTCTATTGGTTTGTTGTCCTCAAGGTTTGATAATGAGACAGTTTTAACAATTTGCCAGTTATAGATCATCTGCGTGCCGCAAAAAAATTTTTCATCAGTTCAATACATTCATCTGCCATTACCCCGAACACTATCTCTGTTTTGGGATGGAAGGGGTTATTATCACCTGCTACACGATGATAACCATTTTTTTCGTCACTACCACCATATACCACACGGCCAATTTTAGACCAATACAGCGCACCGCTGCACATCAGGCAGGGTTCGATGGTAACATATAATGTAGCTTCGGGCAGGTATTTGCTACCCACCTGGTTGAAGGCTGCAGTAAGAGCTATCATCTCGGCATGGGCGGTACTGTCATTCAACTGTTCGGTCTGGTTGTGCCCGCGTGCAATTATCTTATTATCCCATGTCACAACTGCACCTATGGGTATCTCTCCTGCGTCATAGGCAAGCTTTGCCTGGCGCAAGGCCTCTTTCATAAAGTAATTATCGTCGAACATTGTTACGATGCTGGATATTTGATATTAGTTGTTTATTCTTTGTTTTTTGTGTCCATGACTATAGTTACCGGGCCGTCATTCACCAGCGCAACTTTCATATCAGCACCAAATTCGCCGGTAGCCACAAGTTTGCCCGTGAGTATATGCAGTTGTTGCACAAAATACTCATACATAGGTACAGCTACATCAGGACGAGCGGCTTTGATGAATGAGGGGCGGTTGCCTTTTTTGTAGGATGCATGTAGCGTAAACTGGCTGACGACCAATACTTCGCCATCCGCCTCTGCTATGTCTTTATTCATAAGTCCCGCATCGTCAGAGAATACTCTTAACCCTGTTATTTTTTTTGCCAGCCAGTCTGCATCTTCTTTGGTGTCTTCCGTTTCTATACCCAGCAATATCATAAAGCCGGGGCCAATGGCTGACTTCAGATCGCCATGTATTGTGACACTTGCGGTAGAAACTCTTTGTATTACTGCACGCATACTGCAAAAGTGCGAATGATTTTGGATATTGCATATTATATTGATGAAAACTGTGATCGAAACGGAAAGACTGATACTACGCGAGTTCGATTTGTCGGACGCGCAGGATTTTTATGAACCGAACCTTGACGAGGAAGTGATGAGGTATACCGCTGACCGTGTATTTGCTTCAGTAGAAGAGTCAGCGGATTTAATACGTAACTATGACCAGTATGCTAAGTATGGTTACGGCAGGTGGACGGTTGTATTGAAAGAAACGGATGAGGTACTGGGCTGGTGCGGTTTAAAGTATATTGATTCAGTGCAGGAAACGGACCTTGGTTACCGTTTAAAATGCAAGTTTTGGAATAAGGGTTATGGAACAGAAGCTGCTGCGGCTTGTTTACAATATGGTTTTGAACAGTTGGGCCTCAACCGGGTAGTAGGCCGGACGATGAAAGACAACGCCACGTCTATACGTTTGCTGGAAAAGATCGGGATGAGATTCTTGAAAGAATATGATTTTGAAGAACACCCGGGTGTGTATTACAGGATATTGAAAGAAGATTTTAAAAACTAACCTGCTTCCTCTTTTTACTTTTTACTTTTGACTTAAGAATGTACAACATAAACGAGACCATAGTGGCAATAGCTACTCCGCCTGGAGAAGGTGCGATAGGCATCATACGCCTGAGCGGTGATAAAGCTTTTGCAATAACTAAAGATATTTTTGCAGGGAAGGACTTAACAAAGCAGGCATCACATACCATACATTTTGGTAAAATAATGGATGGTGACGAGATAATAGATGAAGTAGTGGTTTCGCTATACAAAGGGCCTAAGAGCTATACCGGCGAGGATGTGGTAGAGATAAGCTGCCACGGCTCGCAGTATGTATTGGAACGAGTGCTGGACCTGTGTCTTCGTAATGGCGCGCACCTGGCCAAGGCGGGAGAGTTTACGCAACGTGCCTTCCTGAATAATAAAATGGACCTTGCACAGGCAGAAGCTGTTGCCGACCTGATAGCCAGCCAGAGCAGTGCCGCACACAAAGCGGCGATACATAACCTGCGTGGTGGTTTCAGTAGCGAGTTGCAGGACCTGCGCGAGCAGCTGATACAGTTCAGCGCTTTGCTGGAATTGGAATTGGATTTCAGTGAAGAGGATGTAGAGTTTGCAGACAGGACAAGATTTTACGACCTGATAGCCGCACTGGACGATACGACACACAGATTGATACAGTCCTTCAGCCTGGGTAATGTGATAAAGAAAGGTGTGAGCGTGGCGATAATAGGTAAACCCAATGCGGGGAAAAGTACACTGCTAAACGCGCTACTGAATGAAGAACGTGCTATCGTGAGCGATATTGCCGGTACCACGCGCGATAGTATCGAGGAGGTATTGAACATTAATGGCATATTGTTCAGATTGATAGACACAGCAGGTATACGAGAACACACCAGTGATATTGTGGAGACCATGGGGGTGCAGCGCAGTCGCGATATCATGAAACGTGCAGATGTAGTAGTGTACCTGTTTGATGTGAACGAAGAACAGCCGGAAGAGCTGCAGCAGCAGGTAACGGTATTTGAACAGGAAGGTATGAAGTACCTGTTGGTTGGTAATAAATCAGATCTGGCAGGTAAACAGAAATTCGGGAATGATGTACTATACATATCCGCTAAACAAAAAGAGAACATACAATCGCTGCGTCAGTCGTTGTACGACCATGTGATAGATGGAAGAGTATATACGGAAGGCACCATTGTTACCAATGCACGCCATCATACGGCATTGCAGGAAGTACTCAAGTCGCTGCACGATATAAAAGCCGGACTGGATAACCATATCAGTGGTGACCTTGTAGCGCTGGATGTGCGCCGCTGCCTGCACTATCTTGGTGAGATAACCGGGCAGGTAACTACCGAGGATAAGCTTGATTATATATTCAGCAAGTTTTGTATCGGAAAGTGATCTTCTTATTTGTATTCCTCGTACCATCTGAAATGTTCATGAACAATACCCTCCTTCTTCTCTTTTATGTAGTTCAATAATGCCTCTGCAACATTTGTATGCTCTTTACCTTTTAGCCATATAAGTGACCATGTTGTTTCAATAGGCAACCCCTTTACGGGTATTATCGTTAACTGTTTATTGTACAACTCATTCCTGATGCCTATTAATGGCATTACCGAGTATCCCAGGCCTGCAATTACAGCCTGTTTTACAGCCTCATTAGAAGTCAGCTCCATTTTTTTTAGGATATTGATGTTCTGAGACTTGAAAAACCGGGACATTGCTTCACGTGTGCCTGATCCTTTTTCGCGAAATATCAGTGGTAGCTCTTTCAACAATTCGGCACGGTATCCCTTTTTCTTTAAGTGGTTATTCGAATTGCCTACCAGGTATAATTTATTGGTAATAAGATCAACTTTTTCAACTTTAAGATTAGTGGGCAATATTGAGACTAGGGCAAAATCAACTTCATTCTTTTCCAGGCTTTCAATCACCCGGCTTTTGTTGGTTACGTCCAATAGTAGATCAACACCGGTACTTAATTTCATGAAATCAGTTAAAAAGTACGGCATTACATATTTACCGGTCGAAACAATTGATACCTTAAGTTTACCTATCAACTGACCTTTGTAAGCATGCATCTTATAGTTAATATCGTATACCTGTTCCAGGATCTTTTCTGCTGCCTGTGCTATTTCATATCCAAAATCAGTTATGTATATATTCCTTCCTATACTCTCGGTTAATGGTATGTCAAATTGATCCTGAAACTTTTTTAATTGTATAGATACTGCAGGCTGCGTCAAGTGCAGTTGTTCGGCAGCCTTTGTAACGCTTTGCGTCTGCGTAATTTTTAAAAATATCTGTAGTTGATTAAGAGTGTAATTCATAATCTTTATTTATGCTTTTCATTATAAATATAAATAAAATTAAATGAATATACTGCAGCACCTTTGCACCGTATTAAAACAATCGAGCCAAAAATCTGAAGGAAATGGAAGTGACACTATTAAGCGGTAAATATCCAACCGAAGACGTAAAGGAAATACTGGAGAAGCTAATTGAAATGAAAAAAGCGCTTATTAGTAAAGTAGAGCCTGCAGATCAGGCTGTAAATGTTATGCAACACAATAATATTGATTCGCTGGAAGTTGAACTTAGTAAAATTAATAGATTGCCAAACGTTGAGGAATTCAACTGCCTGGGGGTCAACACCAAAATAGTGTTCGAATTCTGTCCCTGTTATTCGAACGCATAATTACCTATGCACCGCATATTTATTACAGAATTGAAAATATCCTAACGTGTCATTTTGATTCCCCTAAAGCAGTTTCCGGGTTTCTACGGATATTCTACTGCGTTTTGTGAACTTTTTCCCTGTGAAAGTGTTTAATTTGATTCAACAAAATAGACGTATTAATTAAATAATGAATGAGTAGCAAAAGACCCGTCAATAGAATACTGGAAATTCTAAAGTTTGAGCGAAAGGAGATATCAGCCATATATTTTTATGCCATATTAGCTGGATTGGTACAGCTAACCCTGCCGCTTGGTATTCAATCCATTATTAGCTTTGTGTTAGGAGGTTCAATATCAACCTCTCTGGTACTTCTTATTACACTTGTAGTTTTCGGTGTTTTCGTCAATGGCCTGTTACAGGTAAACCAAATGAAAATTATTGAAAAAATTCAGCAACAACTTTTTGTACGCTACTCATTCCTATATGCATATAATCTACAGAAAATAGATCTGAAAGGCATCAGCGATTACTATTTGCCCGAATTGGTAAATAGATTTTTTGACGTGATCTCCTTACAAAAGGGAATTTCAAAATTATTGTTAGACATTCCAACCGCAACGATTCAGATAGTGTTTGGGCTTATACTCTTGTCCTTTTACCATCCGGCTTTCATTTTATTTGGCCTCCTGTTGGTTTTTATCCTTTATATCATATTACAGTATACAGGCAATAGAGGCCTGGAAACAAGTATAAAGGAGAGTACTCATAAATACCGCGTAGCTGCGCATCTTGAAGAAATAGCAAGGATGTCGCGGTCTTACAAGTTTATAGATAATTCATTTGCACTGAAGAAAGCGGATATCCACGTAAGTAATTACCTGGAGGCACGAACATCACACTTCAAAATACTTCTTATTCAGTATTGGTCTTTAATAGGGTTCAAATTGTTGATCACAGCTGCAATGCTAATAGTTGGTGCCGTGTTACTTGTAAATCAACAATTAAACATCGGTCAGTTTATTGCAGCTGAAATTGTCATAATCCTGGTTATTAACTCCGTAGAAAAGTTGATCGTCAATCTCGACAAAGTTTATGATGTGTTGACATCTCTGGAAAAGATAAATGTAGTACTGGAGAAACCGCTTGAAGGAACAGGTAGTCTTAAATATTCGCCCGGCAATTCCGGAATTGAGATCAAAGCGAATAGTGTATCTTTTACCTACGGCGAAAGGGATGTGTTGGAAGATATCAACCTGGAAATATGTTCAGGGGAAAAGATATTTGTGGAAGGTATGCCGGGCTCAGGCAAAAGCTCGTTGCTGTATATATTAAGTGGTATTTATCAACCAACTTCAGGGGAGGTAACCTTTGATAATGTGCCGTTGAACAATTACCTGGTTGAAGATATAAGAAAGCGCATTTCGGTATTGTTCTCTGAGTCGGGAGTTATCAGCGGATCAATTATGAATAATATCATGATGGGTAGGGACATCTCTTACGATAAAGTAGACAAAGTAGCACGGATTACCGGTTTAAGAGAGTTTGTTGCGGAAATAAAAGATGGCTATGATAGGATCATACAGCCGTCTGCCTGCCATTTGCCAGACGACATCATACAAAAAATATTACTTACCAGGGCGCTGTTGACCGAACCGAAATTGTTGCTGATGGATACTCCTTTCAAAGGCTTATCAGCAGAAAGAGTTGTCAGTGTGCTTGAGTATATAAATACCCATATGAAAGATACGACTGTTGTTATCGCGGATACTTCGTGCATAAACAAAGAGTATTTCAACAAAGTCATTGGATTGAGTAATGGGAAAATATTGAATTCTGACAATAGATCGTAAACATGAAAGAAGTAAAAAAAATTGTCGGTAGCATAACGAAAGAGAATGAGATTCGGTCATTCTCAACGGTATATAGAGTAGATAAAGTAAGCAAGATAAGACGATGGGTTGCTGGCATATTTGTCACGTTAGCTATAATAATATTTTTGCCCTGGACGCAGAATATCAGGGCACGTGGCTCTGTAACAACATTACGCCAGGAAGACAGGCCGCAGGAACTTAACTCAATAATACCCGGTAAAATTGTAAAATGGTATGTCAAGGAAGGAGATTTTGTTAATGCAGGCGACACAATTGTACAGCTGGCAGAAATAAAAGATGAATACCTGGACCCGCAATTAACCCAAAGAATATCAGAGCAGATTGTTGCAAAAAAGTCATCAATAAGGGCGTATAACGATAAGATAGCTGCTACAAGAGCACAGATAACAGCTTTGGAAAAAGCGCTGGAATTCAAACTACAGCAACTGAAAATGAAAGTGACAAGCGATAGCATTGAGGCTGTTGCTGCAACTAATGCCTTAAAAATTGCGGATGAGCAATATAAGCGACAGTTAGTGATGAGAGACAGCGGTCTGGTGTCAAAGGTTCAGTTAGAACAGAGAAACCAAAAATATCAGGATGCATTGGCTAAAGCAACGGGCACAGAAATTAAGTATTCAAATTCGTTGATCGAGCTGAGCCAAATACGCCAGGAATACGCTGAGAAAATAATGAAAGCCCGAAGTGAAATAGCAGCAACAGAAAGTTATGTAGCTGTGTCGGAAGGTGAATTATCCAAGTTGAATAATCAATATACTAATTATACTATTCGCGCCGGGCAATATTATCTCAAAGCCCCGCAGGATGGACAGGTGGTTAAAGCTACGAAAGCTGGGTTAAATGAAATTGTTAAAGACGGGGAAAAACTTGTGCAGATAGTGCCCGGGAAAGTGCAACATGCAGTAGAAATATTCGTTCGCCCGGTAGATCTGCCACTACTTTCAGTTGGAACAGAGGTTAGGTTTTTGTTTGATGGATTTCCTGCAATTGTATTTAGTGGATGGCCTAATACATCCTACGGAACATTTACCGGCGAAGTAGCTGCCATTGAAAGTTCTGTTAGTAGTAACGGAAAATTCAGGGTACTGGTTAAAGAAGAAAAACAAAAAAAGCCATGGCCACCAGGACTTACTATTGGTGCAGGTGCATCTGCAATAATATTATTGAACGACGTACCAATATGGTATGAGCTATGGCGTAATATTAACGGCTTCCCTCCTGACTACTACAGACCAGATATGGATAACGATATAAAGACCAAAAAGTAAAAATGCATTTGAGGAGATTGATACTATTTATTTTATTAAGCCTGAATTCCGGCACGGTATTCGGTCTGGATTCGCTGTTTTACTTATCCAAAGACGAAGTAATAAGTATTGTAAAAAAATTCCACCCCGTTGTAAAACAGGCCGATGTCAGAATTGACAGGATGGGTTTTGAAGTGACCTCTGCCAGAGGTGCGTTCGACCCACGTATTTCAGCGGTTTCCAGGCAAAAGACACTCGACGGCAAGCAGTACTACAATTATCTCAATCCTGAACTAAAGATACCTACATGGTATGGTATAGATATACAGGCTGGAATGGAGGAAACATATGGCAGCAACGTTAACCCCGAGTCAACATTTGGGAAAAGCAGTTATGCCGGAGTGAACATGTCTATACTGAACGGATTGCTTTTTGATGAACGTAGAGCCACTTTGAGAAAAGCAATCGCATACAGGAGTATGAGCGAGGTGGAGAAAATGTTGGTAGAAAACAATACGGTATTGGATGCCGTAACCAAATATTGGGAATGGGTGAATGCGTACTACACTTACACGCTCTATTCACGTGTTATAGAAGTAAATAAAAACAGGTTAAAATTTATCAGGTTAGAATATGAACAGGGTAATCGGGCAGCGATAGATACGGTTGAGGCCATTACCCAACTGCAAACTTATCTATTGGCAGAAAATGAAGCCTGGGTGAAATTTTTAAATACAGGTATTGAATTGTCAACTTTTCTGTGGATGGACAGCAACACGCCATTTGAATGGCATGATAATATCCTGCCTGATACAATGGAATTGCACCGCAGGGTCGCTCCTGAAAATATTCCGGCGTTAGAACTATTAATTTCTAAAGCATATGCCAATCACCCTAAGCTGAACTTATTTGAATATAAGTTTCAGGCATTGCAGATCGAAAAGAAATTAAAACAACAGGAATTTTTACCAACAGTTAACGTAAAGGCAAACCTGTTAAACAAGGGGTACAAAACACCCGAAAACCTCTCAATGGCCTTTCTTGAAAATAACTATGCTGCCGGCGTTGAGTTGAAAATGCCGCTCCTTTTCAGAAAGTCTTACGGCGGATACAAGGCAACTACATTGAAGATCAGGGAAACCGAATTAGAACAGTCATACACTCAGATTCAAATAGAAAATAAGATAAAGGCATACTATACAGAGGTGACCAATTTGTATAAACAAATTGCCCTGTATGAAGATGCCTATCAAAATTTTCATAGAATGTATTATGCCGAAATGACCAGGTATGATATTGGTGAAAGTAATCTCTTCCTGATCAACTCAAGGGAGAACAAACTATTACAAACAAATCAGAAACTCATTGAGTTAAAGGCAAAATGGCATATCAAATACATTAGTTTACTGTGGGCGGTCGGCGTAATTAATTACTCCTGATCAACTATTGCCAGGCGCAATTCCAACTACTATTATAGTTCACAAGTTTCTGTTCTGTTATCGCAGGAGAAGGAATATCTGTTGCCACAGCCATACACGTTTATTTCCGGCTGGGGATCTCATTGAAGTACAGGCATATAATCTTGTTTATCATGCTCCGGTATGCCTTCCTGGTTGTCTTTTCATTCCATCTCTTGTCTCAGGTTGTTGCAACGATAGTTTGCACATAAGTACTTTGCCGGAAAATAATACATAACTGATGGTTATGAATTTCATTAATAGTATAAATAAATATTAATGAATTAATTACCTCAACTTTGTCCAAAATTAATGATATGGACAACATAACAGAACATTTCACTTTGATTGACGGTCATTTTGATCCGTCTGGTGCCAAAGAGGTTTTGGTAGCTCTTGTTACTGAAAAAATAAACTATCACAACAGGAAAAACTTCAGCCATGAAGAAAGGTTCGGAGTTCCGGATCAGCATTCACTCGCAAGAATTGAACAATTAAAAGAAGCGAGAAGACAGCTGGTAGACTATTTAGGCCGTTTGGACAAATCGCAGGAATTAGAGGTTACATCACAAATTTTCGTCACTGTAAAACAGACAGCATAAAATATTCAGAAATATGGAATACACACTAACGAGTAGCAACTTATTTTATCTCGACAGTTTGGGGTTGGTAATGATCGGGCTGGTGACTTTCGTGTCCTTATGTATAGGCTCTTTCGCAATTCGTTACATGAACGGCGACAGAAGGCGAAAAGCGTTTTTCTCCAATTTGCCGGCACTTGTACTAACCGTGGTTATTATGGTTAGCACAGATCATATTCTCTTACTGCTGGCCTCCTGGGGACTAAGCAACTTTTTGTTGACAAGACTGATGCTGCACAAAAAAGACTGGGAGGCTGCAAGGCAGTCATCTCTTCTGGCAACCAGGAACTTTGCGATCGGATTTTTACTGCTGGGTGCTGCGTTAATGATCATGTATAGCAATACAGGGGAAACTTCGATACGGGGTATTATTGCGACATCTTTTGAGTCAGGCTGGATGATACTAAGCAGTCTGCTGCTGCTACTTGCTGCCATGACACAATCTGCTTTGTGGCCTTTTCACCGTTGGCTTACCAGTTCTTTAAATTCACCGACACCGGTATCCGCGATCATGCATGCAGGGTTGGTTAATGGAGGAGGCTTCTTGCTGGCTCGTTTTGCTCCTGTATTGATACGTCAACCGGAGGTGCTGAGCATAATGTTCACTGCGGGAATAGTAACTGCCTTGGTGGGAACACTATGGAAATTGATGCAGAGTGATATAAAGCGTATGCTTGCAAGCTCTACTATGGGGCAAATGGGTTTTATGATCGCCCAGTGTGGCCTGGGTTTGTTCCCGGCTGCGGTAGCACACTTGTGCTGGCACGGTCTGTTCAAAGCTTACCTCTTCCTGTCTTCCGGTTCTGCAGCCAAAGAAAAACGTCTAGACCTGGACTACCCCCCGTCATTCAGGCACTTTTCTATGGCACTGGTATGCGGGGTACTTGCCGCATATATGTTCTCACTCACCAGTGGGAAACAAATAACAACCACAGACACGACATTATTCCTGGTCTTCCTTGCCATGATCGCGGGGGCGCAGTTTGCTCTGCCAATTATTAGGGGCAACGCAAAAACAAGGTTGCCTTTAGCCATAGTTGCCGGTATAGTGATGGGGGCATGTTATGGGTTCAGCGTGCATATGATCGAGCAGGCACTCGAACCGCTTGCAATATCAATGCCGCAGCAACTCAATGCGATACACTTAATTGCTGCTGCATTACTCACAATATCCTGGCTGGCCATGCTGTTTGCAAGGCCAGCCAGGCAAAAACAATACCCGCAATGGTTGCTGAGAGGTTATGTGCAAATGCTCAATGCAAGTCAGCCACATCCTAAAACTATTACAGCTCACCGCAATAAATATCAATATTAAAAGAGGTCAATATGAACGCAATAGTAAAAACAGGATCAATGGAACAAACAACCAGGATTGTATCTGGTAACGACAGCAGGTCGGTGGATACGGCAATCTCAAACAGTTGGAAAAAGATCGCACCGTTCTGGCCGTTAAAAAATCTGATAGCAGTCAATCCGGCCGCCGGGTTCGAAGATCTGAAATTTGAAGATGGACTAAGGCAGGCGAACGTATATTTCCAGCAAAAGGAACTGCCGGTAGAGATGCAGCAGGTAAACCGGGAATCAATAAAATGGCTGCAGGCATTTTTTGACCAGGGACAGTCAACCATACATATGCCGCTGCGCAGCAGAGGCTTACTAAAAAGTGTATTATCGCTGATACGGTTCGACAAGCCTGTACACAAGAATCATAAGCAGAAAATACAATGGCTGGAAAATCTGCCGCAAAGCCCCGATGGTATAATTGCTGAGACACTCTCTCAACTGGGCATACAATCGCCCGACCAGGAACAGTTTTTGACACTGATGCTGACAACGTTACCCGGCTGGGCTGCTCATGTTCAATATCGTACAAATTGGGCGGATGCTCAGGATGCGGTGCACCCGCATCCTGTTACACAGGCAGAATACCTGGCACTAAGGTTGGTGCTGACCAGCCTGATCTGGCCCGGGGCAAAAGAGCTGCTCAGGTGGCACAGGCAAGCGCTGCAAAAAGCAGATACTACCCGCACATACAGCAGTATTTCAGGCAGTGAGATTACTTACCAACAAGGCCTGGTGCAACAGCTTAAGGCAGCACAAGCACCTCAAAACAGCACAAGGGCAGATGCGCAACTGGTATTTTGTATCGATGTGCGTTCAGAGCCTTTCAGGCGTGCCCTGGAGACTCAGGGGAACTATGAAACTTATGGATTTGCCGGGTTCTTCGGTGTCCCGGTCTCAATAGAGAATACAGTAACAGGAGAATCTTACGCATCCTGCCCCGTACTTCTGAAGCCAGCCTATCAGGTAAAAGAAACGCCGGACGTTTCTCATCAAACCTGCCGGGATGGACACGACAGGCTACAGGGGATCAGAAAACTATACCAATCGCTTAAGTACACTTTTACCACACCATTCAGCCTGGTTGAGGCCATGGGCCTGGCAAGCGGATTGTGGATGGGCGTCAGAAGCCTGTCACCGCAGGGCGCAGCATCACTGCGATCCGCTGTAAAAAGATCGATAGCCAAAGATTATACGGTTACTCCTGACATAACCGGCATACCGATCGGTCAGCAGGTGGCCTTCGGATCCGGAGCACTGAAAATGATGGGCCTGACAGAAAACTTTGCACCATTGGTTGTTTTATGCGGACATGGCAGCACAACTGAAAATAATGCTTATGCTACTGCGCTGGACTGCGGGGCATGCGGCGGCAGGCATGGTGCTCCCAATGCCCGCATACTTGCAACGATCCTGAATAATAGAGAGGTGCGGACTGAACTGAAAAAGCAGCAGATTGAAATACCCGGCGATACATTATTCCTGGCAGCAGAGCATAATACTACTACCGATGAAGTAGAAATATACAGCGGGCATACAGAAGGTGGTTTTGCATTGCAGGTGCAAAAACTCCGGAACGACCTTGAGCTGGCAAGGAATGAGAATAGTTGCCGGCGAAGTGCTGAATTAGGTGTCAAAACAAGTATTAAAGAGGCCGGAAAAGCAACAGCATTGCGCGCTAAAGATTGGGCCCAGGTTCGCCCGGAATGGGGGTTGGCCGGGAATGCGGCCTTCATTGTTGGGCCCAGGTGGCTGACAAGAGATGTCAACCTGGAAGGACGTTCTTTCCTGCACTCTTACGAATGGGAAAAAGATAATGACGGATCATCATTGACAACCATTCTAACAGCGCCAATGGTCGTAGCACAATGGATCAATGCCCAATACTTTTTCTCCACTCTGGACAATGTTGCCTTTGGTGGGGGTAGCAAGGTCACCAAGAATATTACAGGTAAGATCGGTATCATGCAGGGAAACGCCAGCGACCTGATGCACGGGCTGCCTCTACAGTCGGTATATAGATCTGATGATGAACCGTACCACCAACTCATGAGATTAACAGTGGTAGTGTATGCACCAAAAGAGAGGATTGAAAAGATAGTTCACCAGCACGCAGTTTTGCAAAAACTCTTTGGAAATGGCTGGGTACACATGATATGCTTTGACCCGCGTGAAAAAAAGCAGTTTCAACTGAACCTGGATCTGACATGGGCGCACTTCGGCTAAAAATATTAGGTGGTAAGGGCAGGTATATATTGTGTTATAACTACAGCACTTTTATCCGGATATCATACAGCTACGCATTAACATACCATTAAGTAATAATGTAACAAAAGTTGCAAACAGAGGTTGAACCCTGCAGTACTTTTGTATCGTTTTCATGGTGATAAGGTTTATAGGGGCTGAGTGTTTCTACACTCAGCTTTTTTATTTCTTCCCTTTCGGTGAGTATTGTTAATAACATAAGCTTTCCTTAGTTGCAACTAAGGACTTGCATCTACAAATATCAGGCTTAATAAAAATAGGCTTAAATTAGTTTTCAGATAATGGTCACAGACCGATAATTGAACAGAAGAAGTATTAAAGAAGACCTGCACCGGATGGGTGTACTCAATTATTAGAAACAGTAAATTGTCATTATGAAAATAATTAATTCATTACTGGTTGTATTGTTGTTGACTCTCTGTACTACTAATGTTACAGCACAATATGACTATGTAGAATTGTCCCTAAGAATTCAAAGGAACAGTAGAGATTTTAGTTATTATGAGTTGAATATGCATAAAACAGGTGAGGGGTATTATATAGATGTTAAACAAAAATCAGCTATACTTAATAATGAAATTGCAGATACGGTTCTGAAAATAGACAAAGATAAATTTGATAAGATCACACAACTTGCCTTATCTATTTCTTCAACAGATATATTAGAAGGTATGGACCCTTCGGATGTTACTATTTATGATGACGCTACAAATGCTGTACTAACTTTAAAAGTTGGCCAGGAAAAAGTCATTTATTCAATTTTAGCTCCAAAATTGCATACAAAGAATAGAAAACTCAAGAAGTTTGTACAAACATGTGAGGAGGTTTTAGTTGTCGCTAAAATAAACCCTAAAGATGCATTATAATCTTCCTTAGTTTGTAACCAGGAGCTTGCCTGGTATAGATATATTTATGCCATAAATTATTAAACAAAAAAATCATGGGATGTGTACTACGTATTATGGGTGAAAATTTCGATGTTGATGCTTTTGAGTTAAAAACAGGATTAGTGTTTGACAACAAGACACATAAGGGGGAACCAAGATTTAAAAATAAACCAGATGGACAAAAGTTTCCACATTCTGTTTTATCCGTTAAAGTAAGTGAGGCTGATTTCGATTCGAGAGACAAACAGATAAATGATGCAAAGAAATACATTGAAAGGCATTATGACAAATTATTATGCATCCGCAAGGAAAAAGAGATCCAACATGCTTTTTTAGATTTTGGATTTCGATTTGATCCTGAAGAGGCAATGTTGTTAGTGTACTTCCCATCTGATATAGTAAGCCTTGCGGGAGGCTTAGGCATAGGTATTCAAGCTACATTATATAATAAATTCTGATTACGTAAAACCCGGACTCTCCGTAGTGTTTCAAAAAATAATAAGCTGTTCTTAGTTGCAAACTAAGGGCTTGCTTGAAAATAAGTATTGCTAAACTATGGACATTCATATTCTTTGCATGGCAGCGCAGTAGTACTGTTGTCTCATCAGGGTAACACCCGAAACCATTGAAGCTTATGGTTTCGGACTCTTTTTCTTTGGTTCGTTTCTTTTGGAGGAGCAAAAGAAATGAACAGAAGATGAGATGAGTAATATTGAAGATTGAATCCATTTAGCTGACTAAAGTTATTGTTTTCACGGCTCTCCGAAGAGTTTAAATAATAATAAGCTGTCCTTAGTTTGCAACTAAGGACTTTTCTCTTAAATACAATTTGTTAAATTGGTTAATATAGCGTATATTTGCTATAATAGTTATACCCTGAAATTAACACCATATGAATGATCCATATTACCATCGGCTCGGGCAAGTCACCACCACCTACCTTGCCGGCCAACAATATTTAACATCATCCCGCCCCACAGGCGGGATTTTTTATTATTTGTTAAGTACGGCGCGCTTACCGTTTTACTTAACAATACTTAACAGTTTTCTGTGCAACAAGCTGTTTATCAGCTACATAGCTTATGTAGATATTAACTGTCAATTAAAAGAAAAACTGTTATTACTTAACAATTTGCCCCGTGTGCTTAACAATTTTCATTGCTCATGTCCTCGTATGATGTTGCAACAAATGATAACCCGCAGGCATGTAATTATAGATTTTAGTTATAGACTTGGTCGATATTTATCTATAATTTAGACAGAACACATTGTATTGATCATCTTTAAAAATAAGTAACAACATGGACTCAAAAAATCAGGAAAGTAAATGCCCCTTTCATAATGGCGCATTGAGGCAAAGTGCAGGAGGCGGCACGCAAAACCGCGATTGGTGGCCCAACCAGCTCAACCTGGGTATCCTTCGTCAGAACTCTTCTTTATCAGACCCTATGGATAAAGACTTTAATTATGCAGAAGAGTTCAAAAAACTGGACCTCGCCGCTGTTAAAAAAGATATCTATGACCTGATGACCAACTCGCAGGACTGGTGGCCTGCCGACTATGGTCACTACGGCCCGCTGTTCATACGTATGGCATGGCACAGCGCTGGCACCTACCGCATAGGCGATGGTCGTGGTGGTGCAGGTTCGGGTACGCAGCGTTTTGCCCCGCTCAACAGCTGGCCCGATAATGCGAATCTTGATAAGGCGCGCCTGCTGTTATGGCCTATCAAACAGAAATACGGTAACAAACTTTCCTGGGCCGACCTGATGATATTGGCAGGCAACTGCGCCCTTGAGTCTATGGGCTTTAAAACTTTTGGTTTCGGTGGTGGCCGCGAAGATGTGTGGGAGCCTGAGCAGGATATATACTGGGGCTCTGAAGGTGAGTGGCTGGGCGACAAACGTTACACCGGCGACCGTGAGCTGGAAAATCCGCTGGCTGCCGTGCAGATGGGTTTGATATATGTAAACCCCGAAGGTCCGAATGGAAATCCTGACCCGCTGGCTGCGGCTATCGACATCCGCGAGACCTTTAAGCGTATGGCGATGAATGATGAGGAAACCGTTGCACTGATAGCAGGCGGACACACCTTTGGTAAAACACACGGTGCGGCTGATGCGGGTAAGTATGTAGGTGCAGAGCCTGCAGCCGCTGGCATAGAAGAGCAGGGCCTGGGCTGGAGAAATACTTTTGGAACAGGTAATGGTGACGCAACCATCACCAGTGGCCTGGAAGGTGCATGGACCACCACGCCTACAAAATGGAGCAATAACTTTTTCGAGAACTTGTTTGGCTACGAGTGGGAACTGACCAAGAGCCCCGCAGGTGCACATCAGTGGACGGCAAAAGACGGAGCGGGTGCGGGACTGTTCCCCGATGCACACGACCCGAACAAAAAGCACGCTCCTTTCATGCTGACGACTGACCTGTCTTTGAGGTTCGACCCGATATACGAACCTATTTCAAGGCATTTTTACGAGAACCCTGATGAGTTTGCAGATGCTTTTGCCCGTGCATGGTACAAGCTCACGCACCGCGACATGGGACCGATAAGCCGCTACCTGGGGCCTGAAGTACCCAAAGAAGTATTGATATGGCAAGACCCGCTGCCTGCCAATAATAATGATAAGCTGACAGACAGTGATATAGCAGACCTGAAAGGGAAAATACTGGCTTCTGGTCTTTCTGTGTCAGAGTTGGTATCAACTGCTTGGGCTTCTGCCTCTACTTTCCGTGGCTCTGATATGCGTGGTGGTGCCAATGGTGCACGTATAAGGCTGGCACCGCAAAACAACTGGGAGGTGAACAATCCTGCACAGTTGAAGAAAGTACTGGCTGCATTAGAAGGCATTCAGAAAGACTACAGTAAAAAAGTATCCCTGGCCGACCTGATCGTATTGGCCGGATGTGCCGGTATCGAAAAAGCAGCAAAGGATGCGGGACATAATGTATCAGTTCCGTTCACGCCGGGTCGTGTAGATGCGTCGCAGGAAGAAACGGATGTAGAGAGCTTTGAATACCTGGAACCTGCTGCAGATGCTTTCCGCAACTACTTCAACCCGAAACATAACACTACGCAGGAAGAAATGCTGGTAGACCGTGCACAACTGCTGACGCTGACCGTGCCGGAAATGACCGTGCTGCTGGGTGGTATGCGTGTGCTCAATACAAACTACGATGGATCTAAACATGGTGTGTTCACGAGCAAGCCGGGTACATTGAGCAACGATTTCTTCGTGAACCTGCTGGACCTAGGTACTACCTGGAAAGCCACTTCAGACGCGCAGGATGTGTTTGAAGGCCGCGACCGTAAAACAGGTGCTGTAAAATGGACAGCTACCCGTGCAGATTTGATATTCGGTTCTAACTCAGAACTTCGTGCTTTGGCCGAAGTATATGGCTGCTCTGACGCACAGGAGAAATTCCTGAAAGACTTCGTAGCTGCATGGAATAAAGTAATGAACCTGGATCGTTTCGATCTGGCTTAACAAATAAAAACAGCCACTCAAATAGAGTGGCTGTTTTATCTATGTTTGTTTTGCTATTGTTTGCTTATTGTTTTGGTGATGTAATACACATCGTCAAAAACCATGGTCAGGGTCATTGTTTGCGGAGGGATGTTCTCCTCCATATCTATGGTATAACGGTTCCCCGACAAGTCGCCGGATTTGAACATGCCCAGTTGTAATATTTTACCGTCAATGGAAGTGAGGTAATAATAAGCATGGCCGAATTTTGTGCCGGATAACTTAAGGTTGATCTTTCCGTTAACCGGGTTGGGAAATACTTCTAAGCTATGCGGGTTGCTCCCGTTGATGGTAGTAACGTTGGTAGCGGTGTCTTTTATCAGCCTTACTTCGTATACTGAATTGTCTGCGCTGGTGGTGCTGGTCTGGTTAGAGCCGAATGGGTTGATAGAAGGGCTTAATATCCCGCCCAGTATATGCCCTATCAGTATGGTATCTGTGCTGAACTTGTGCATCTTGATAATATCAGAGGGGTAACTCGCAATATTTTCATTGGGAATGAATTCAGCACTTGCGCCTTGCAGGGCAGGCATTTCGACTGGCAGTTGGTATTCGGTAAGTGTTCCGTTGGAGGAACGTGTCACCCTGCTGATGGTTTTGACAAATGGTACATTGTCGTCTTTCACTTTGGTGCCATTCTGGTAGTAATACTGGCTCATGCCGCCAAAGAATAAAGAATGCATCGTGTTGGACGTACTGTCATATAATGCTGCGTTGGCGGAGTGATAGTTGCTCAGGTATTGGTTGAAGGTAGTGACAGGTGTATGCCCGCTCGCTTTTATGTCAACGGGATATAAAAATGGCAGGTCTGCACTCAACTGGAATACGCCTGATGAAATAGTATATCCTTCGGTGCCATCGGGGAATATCTGTGGCAGCAGGTTGTAATCCCTTCTTCTTAAATGTACCGGGTCTGTAAATACTGAATAGTCTGAAAAGCTTAGTTGCGAGCCACTGTTATCTATTTTGAATTTACGCACCTGGTTGGTGTATGCCTGTGTGTAGGTGGGGTTGCCCATCGGGTTATATCGCCCGGTAAATTTCTGCCCGCCCACTAAGTAAAACGTGTCTCCTATCCTGCCCAGGTGCCCGCCTGTAACGGCAAAGGCAGTGTCGGATATCTGTTTGAAGTAGGAAGTGAAAGAGCTGTTGTTAATGATAGCCTGTATTGTGGAGGATACCTGTATGGTAGCCATGTTCGGGAAAGTAATATGATTGGTAGCCGAACCGGAATATGCATAACCGCCAATAATGTACAAGGTATCTTGCAACTGGTAAAAACTCATATTGGTAGACTGCAACTGCTCCGCCAGACCTGTTGGCAGGCTACTGAGTGGAGAATACCAGACCTGTTTGGCGGCTACATCTACGACGTAAATGTCTGTGTTGTTTTGAGCCTGCGGGAATGAACTGTTCGGTTGTCGGGCGTGGAGTCCATCTTTTCTACCGCCAATGATCAGCCACTTGCCATTATCCTGCCCGAATGCATAGGATTGAAGTCCGGGCAGGCCGGGTATGGATACTGAAGTAAGCTCAACTTTATACTTGAAATCCTGCGCATGCAGCGGATTGAATGCCAGTAGCGTACAAAAGAAAAGGAATATACGATTCGTCATCAATAGGAATTTGTGGTGAAGATAGATACCGGGATATATCAAAAAGGTGACTAATGTTACAATTCGGCGAATTCCGTTTTGTGTCATTTATCCGGAGTACTGGGAAATGGATCGGAATGGCCGTGTTTTGGTTATCAAATACATAACTATATATTAGCACGTAGGAACCAAATGCGTAACACTGAAGTGAGGCTGAAGAAGCTTGATATAGTTTTTGTATTGATACTATTAGGGTCAGTTATTTATAATGTTCGTCCCGACTACGACGGCTTTGACCTGGTGTGCTATATGGGCATTACTTTAGAATTTACAAACAGCGACCTGAATGAAGTTCATAAGGAAGTTTATCGGGAACTGAAGAGAGCTGCTCCGGAAAATATCTACAATAAATATACTGATGGTAACCACTGGTATAGTGAGTACTACAGGGACATAGACAAATATAGAAATGTGTTGAATTATCACAGAGCAAAGCCATTATATAATCTTATGGTTTTTCTCCTGTATAGTTTCGGTGTTTCGCTCGCATTTGCAACTATCATCCCCGGCGTAATTGGTATGTGTATCTTGATGTTGATCTTGCTTGCCTGGTTAAGCGAATATGTGAAAAGACCGGCATTATACCTGTTGATAGGGGTAATATCGCTATTGCCTGTTAATTCTTATCTGTCCTACCAATCTCCAATAGACGGTCTGTCGAATATGCTGGTATTGGCAGTATTGTATTTAATAGCGCATGGGGGCAAAAGTAGTTGGGTGATTATCATGCTGGCATTAGCGACCTTATGTAGAGTAGATAATTTCATATTGTCCTGTGCAATATTATACTATCGCTTCTTCTATGGCAAAAACCTTCTTTATGTATTCGTCCTTTTTACAGGTCTGGCAATATTTGCGCTGTTGATGGTGCCGGTCGTATTTGGGAATACTCCCGGTTGGCTGTTGCAATTCAATTTCCTGCATTCGTTTTCTGATTATTGTAAGCATTTTGTTGTATTATTTACTCATCAGCTCAGAGCCCCGTATTTTGTTTTCAATTTGCTTTTGTGGCTGCTGCTGCATAGATATGGAGATAGTCATAGCAAGTTGATGCTGAGGATTATTGGTTTGACGTTTCTTGGGCATCTGGTGCTGTTTCCTTCGGTAGAAGAAAGATTTTGGGTAGCATACAACTATGCAATATTCTTGATGTTTGTGCGCTTCCTCGCAACCACCGTTCAAACCAGGTGGCTTATTATTCCCGGTGCAAATAACTCCATCCAGAATTCAGTATGAAAAGGGCTCACTATATATTCGATATAATGATAGTCCTTTTCGGGCTGTTTTACGTTTTGGGCATAAACAGCTCGACAAAAAAGGCTGGGATATAATACCCTATATGGGCATTGTTGAGAGGTCCTTTGAGCCTGATATAAAAAAAGTACACTCTACAGTGTATGCTGAACTTAAAGCATTGGTATCGAAAGATGACTTTCATTACCTCACCTACGAAAGCTGTCACAGGTGTTATGCCGCCTACACTGATGTAAGGAGTTTTGAAAAGATGCTTAATAATTATCGCACCAGGTCGTTGAGTATATGGGTTTCCAGAGTATTCCGAAAGGCAGGATGTTCTCTTCCCTTCTCTGCAGAAGCACCTTCATACATCTCGGTTTTTCTCATCGTGTTGATATTGTATAGATGGTTATGTGGTTGTTACGAAAGATATATTGCATTTGCAGGCGCAGCAGCAATCATGCTTTTACCTGGCTTTAGCATAATACAAAACAGTGCTGATCCTGGTGCTTTGTCAACGATGTTGACTTTACTTAGCCTGTATCTGTTGGCAAATAGAAAGCCTGTCTACATAATAGCCATTGCAATGTTGTTGTCTGTTTTTGCACGAGTAGACAATATTGTTTTAGTGGCTTCGTATATTGCTATTGAATATTTCCCACGTGCTAAATATGTTATCATCCTGGCTGTAGCCGGAGCAGTTGCATCCTCGATTGCGGTCCACTTCAATATGCTGAGATCTTTCCCTATACCTGGGGGCTTGAGCATATATCTGGAGAATATTACCAACCCTACACAATGGCAACATATTTACGAGGCGTTTATGCGCGAAGGGTACTATTATTTCCTTTTTTCGTCACTATTGCTTTTGCTTTTTGCCCCGCAACAATTAAAGCATATTATACGGATTGTAATAATGGCTGCCACACTCCACTTGCTATTGTTCCCAGTCCTGGAGCCACGTTTTTTTACAGCTTTTAACACTGTTGCAATTGTTTTGCTGGCAATTTTCCTCAATACATTGAAAAGCGAAATGGCTGAGAATATGCCTATAGCTTGCAGATAATTAGATTTGCAATTATATATTTATATCTGTGTTATTCAATTCATTTGAATTTTTCCTGTTTTTGCCGATAATTTTCGGACTGTATTGGTCTGTGTTCAGCAGATCGGTACAATCACAAAATTGGCTGTTGAGCATTGCCAGTTATATATTTTGCGGTTGGGTTGATTACAGATTTGTATTGATATTGTTTGGGAGTACTATCGTGAACTACAGTTTTGGCAAACTGGTAACGCACGGTTTTAAGAACAGGACCTTGTACTTATGGATAAGCTTACTTCTAAATGTTGGTGTTTGGGTGATTTTCAGGTACAATAATGTTTTCGGAATTACAATTCACAATGATATTGCTGTCAATAAATTGCTTTCAGACATTGTTTTGCCTGTAGGATTCTCATTCTATATGTTGATGCATATGTCTTATGTATGGGATGTCTATCGGGGCAAAGAAAAAGCATCGAGTCTTGTTGACTATGCATTATATGCAGGCTTTTTCCCGTTACAATTGGCTGGACCTGTGGAAAGGGCTGGGCATATGCTTCCGCAAATACGTAGGAAACGGTTTTTTGCATATGCACAGGCTGTAGCAGGGGGCAGGCTCATTATATGGGGTATGTTCAAAAAAGTGGTGATAGCAGACAGTATTGCAGGGATTATAGATGTGATATTCAATGCTCCCGGAAGCTATGGTGCATTTTCATTAATAGTTGCAGCTATTGGTTTCTCTTTTTGGTTGTATGGTAGTTTCAGTGGGTATGCCGATATTGCACTAGGCATTGCAAAGCTTTTTGGTTTTGACATAAGCGTAAATTTCTACTACCCTTTTTTTGCAAAAGATCCGATAACTTTTTGGCAAAGGTGGTTCCGCACGTTCTCATACTGGCTAAAGGATTATGTTTATCTACCGTTAGGAGGCTCAAAAAGAGGGGTGACGTGCACCTCTATAAATATAGCACTCGTGTTCATGGCTGGTGGATTGTGGTATGGTGCCAACTTAAGCATAATGACCGGTGCGCTTATTGAAGCATTCGGAGTAGTAGTGTTTATGTTATTGCAGCTGAGATGGGGTAATGTGTTTTCCACAGGTGTCATGAGATATTTGTCGGGGCTAATTACATTTAGTTGGATTACATTCGGTTGGATATTTTTGAGGTATTCTGATCTGTCAGCGTCACTAAAGTACATCAAAAGGATTATTACCAACTCTATTGATTTCCCAGCACAATATTTGTCGTTGCCTTATGGTGCTACAATCCTCAATTATATTATTCCGTTGATATTGGCAGAATGGTGGATGAGCAGATCCGGGCAGGTAGTCAGGATGCCTCGTAACAAATTGATAAGGTATATCATGTATTATATATTAGTGGTTGCGTGTTATTTTCTGTTTGATCAGAATGATAACTATTTCGTTTACACAGTCTTCAAAATACCCGGCAGCCTGTGACAAAGTTTCTGGCAAATACCGCTTTATTTCTGACGATAATTTTCTTACCATTCCTTGTTATCGAAGGGATAGTTACGTACAAACTCCGTAATAACTTTGTTGTTACGTTGCATAGCGATTGGCATACTCTTGAAGGGCATAATTCTGATGTATTATTTATCGGCAATAGTAGAGTATGGACACATATAGACCCTGTAGCTGTTGGATACCACATAGGTGCAAATTGCGAGGACCTTGCCCAGGACGGGCAGAGTGTTAACATGTTATGGTGGAAATTTAAGGAGTACACTAAACACAATAAAAAGCCTAAGGAAATCTATGTGCAGGCCGATCCTGCATTTTTAAGGATCTGTTCAGAATTATACCGTCCACACAGGTTCAGGTCTTATATGTTTATGGACAGGTATGATATAGGCCCACTGAAACAACTTAAAGGTTACAAGCCCTACTACAAATACATGCCGATGTTAGCTATAGGTAAACAATCGGTCCAGTTTATCACAAACAGAACAGACAATATTATTGGGCTGGATACTTCGAAGGGTTTTGCCGCCCATGGGGGTATGTGGGTTGAGGGAGGAGATACCTGGTCGCGACCGGGAGATCTGCGATTTGTAAATGATGGTAGTATCGATTACCTGGATTCATTTAAAAATTATGCGGAACAACAAGGCATTAAATGCTATTTCATATTTACGCCGGTCAGCTATCCAACCTATAGCCAAATGAGCAATAGTATGGAGTATAAACAAGTGTTAAGCGAGCATGGCATAAATGTTGTTGATTTTAACGACGCCAGATACGATGACTCGACACTTTTCAGTAATCATATGCACCTGAATGCAAAAGGTGTAAATGTTTTTATGCAGCAACTGCTGAGCGATACCACATTGTTTCGAACATTCAGGAAGTAATTTACCCGTCTATCCTTCTTATATCGGCCCCGAGTGCGTTCAGTCGTTCGTCTATGCGTTCGTAACCACGGTCTATTTGGTTGATGTTGTGGATGGTGCTTTTGCCATTGGCAGATAAAGCAGCTATCAGCAGTGCCACCCCTGCGCGTATATCCGGGCTGGTCATTGTAATGCCGCGTAGCGGAACCTGCCTGTCCAGGCCAATGACCACTGCACGGTGCGGATCGCAGAGTACTATCTGGGCACCCATTTCTATCAGCTTATCTACAAAGAACAAACGGCTCTCAAACATCTTCTGGTGTATCAGTGCCGTGCCTTTTGCCTGTGTAGCCACCACCAGCACTATGCTTAACAGGTCGGGTGTGAAACCCGGCCATGGATGGTCGGACACGGTCAGTATCGACCCGTCGATAAACTTCTGTATACGATAATGCTCTTGTGCCGGTATATGTATGTCATCACCGTTGATGTTCATCTGTATGCCCAGCCTGCTGAATGTTTCAGGAATAATGCCGAGGTGTTCTATGTCAGCATTTTTGATGGTCAGGTCGCTTTGTGTCATAGCTGCCAGGCCAATGAATGATCCTACCTCTATCATGTCTGCCAGCATGCGGTGTTCGCAGCCTGAAAGTTTTTCTACTCCTTCTATTATAAGCTTGTTGGAAGCGATACCGCTTACTTTAGCGCCCATGCGGTTGAGCATATGGCAAAGCTGCTGTACATAAGGTTCGCATGCGGCATTGTAGATGGTGGTAGTGCCTTCGGTAAGCACTGCCGCCATAATGATATTAGCCGTACCTGTAACCGAGGGCTCTTCCATAAGTATGGTAGCGCCTTTCATGTTGCTACCATCCAGCGTGAACAGGCTTTCTTCACTGTTGTAGTCAAAGTGAACACCTAGCTTTTCAAAGCCGCGTATGTGTGTATCCAGCCTGCGGCGGCCTATCTTATCACCGCCTGGTTGAGGTATATGTGCTACTTTGTACCGCGCCAGCATAGGTCCTGCCAGCATTACAGCGCCGCGTAGTTTGGCCGATTTTTTTTTGAATGCGGGATCCACGAAGAATGAGTCATTTACATCCGTTGCCTGTAGCACTACCGTGTTGGCGCCTTTGCGTGTAACAGATACACCCATATCACCCAGTACATCTATCAGTGTATTTACATCCAGTATGTCTGGCACATTTGTAAATGTTACCTGTTGGTCAGTAAGCAATGCAGCACAAAGCACTTGTAACGCTTCGTTTTTAGCACCTTGTGCTGTTATTTCTCCATTCAGTGGTTTGCCACCCCGTATTTCAAAAGCATTCATGATACCGGAGTTTATTATTTGTTACGATTCTTAAAGTTCCTGTTATTGTTGTTACGGCCTTTATTATTGCGGTTGCCGCCCTTACGATTGTTATTGTTGCGTCCTTTGCCATTATTATTGCCACCAAAGTTTTGGCGGTTATCAAAGTACACCCTGTAGCCACCCTGCTCATAATTAAGCTTACCACCTGTAAGTACGGATAGCTCGTTGCGTATCATATCATCATGTACGGGCTCGCGGTGCCAGTTGATATAGGCCAGCTTCATGTAATAACCAATAAGCTGGGTAAGGCTCTGACGTTTTTCTTCGTCTGTTTCTGCCATGGCTTTTTGTATTACAGCATCCAGGTTCTTACCGAAGTGCCTTACTGATATCTTTGTTTGAGGATAAGGTACCGGGTCAGGCTTTTTGAACATCTCCTCGGCCGTTGGTGGCGGGTAAGGGCAGTCAACATCCAGTTTGAAATCAGACATCAGGTACAGGTGGTCCCACAGTTTGTGTTTATAGTCTTCCATCACCTTAAGCCCGGGGTTGAGGGTGCTCATCAGTTCTATCAGCATTTCCGCGTACCGGGTACGGTTCTCTTTGTCTTTAATGGTCAGCATATAGTCTACCATTTTCTGCACATTTCTTCCGTATTCAGACATCAGCAATTTGCTGCGCGTAGTATTATATTCCATTGTTTAAGTAAAAATTCAAAAAATTAATAAAAGCTACGCATATCGAGCGTAGTAATTGTAAAAGCGTAATGATTGAATGTATTTGCAAGTTTTGCCCTGAAAAAGGAGGGATGGACAATATTGCGGGGGTACGCTTGTGCAAATATAGGAAAATTTCAAAAGCCTGAGTTGGTTGGTGTGTGTTGAAATATGAGCGGGTAAAATTTATATATTACCAGAGAAATTTAACCCCTTTCAAAACCGATATCCAATTATTACCTTAGCAGCTTAGTAAGAATCATGTTATTATTAGATCTGGCAGGGAAAAACGCATTGGTGGCGGGTAGTACGCAGGGCATTGGCTTTGCTGCTGCATCTGAACTGGCCGAACTGGGTGCTAACTGCACGCTTATTTCCCGAAATGAGGAGTCTCTTAAAACAGCTGTAAGCAAGCTGGACAGTACAAAAGGGCAAAAACACAGCTACCTGGTGGCAGATTTCAGTCACCCGGAGCAGGTACGGGAAACGGTGAATGCCTTTGTGCAGGAAAATACGATACACATTTTAGTAAATAACAGTGGTGGCCCGCCGGCCGGACTGGCTTCCGACTCTACGGTAGCACAGTTTGAGGCTGCTTTTCAGCAGCATTTAGTGTGCAACCATATATTAGCTACAGCCTGTATGGTGGGTATGAAGGCAGCCGGCTACGGTCGTATCATTAATATTATCTCTACCTCGGTAAAAATACCATTGAAGGGGCTGGGGGTATCCAATACCATACGCGGGGCTGTCGCGTCATGGGCCAAAACCATGGCCAATGAGCTGGGTAAATACGGTATTACCGTAAATAATGTGTTGCCCGGTGCTACAGGTACAGCAAGACTGGAATCTATAATCAATAATAAATCGGCCAAAACAGGTACTGGTAAGGAAGAGGTAGAAAAAGAGATGCTGGAGGAGATACCTGCCGGGCGTTTTGGCAAACCCGGGGAGATAGCCGCGATGGTGGCATTTCTTGCTACGCCTGCAGCGGCTTATGTAAACGGTACCAGCATACCTGTGGACGGCGGCAGAACGGGTTCTATATAATTATAGAAACATTTGATATACAGAGTGGCAATATTTTGTCATTGTTAATAAAAAATATATTAATGCGAGGTGCGGTTTTCAGGTGACAAAAAAGTGACAATGACACATTGTCACAATTAAAATATCGGCTGAAAGCCTTGCCAGTATTGACAAACATTTTTTAACAAATGTGTATAAACTTTGGGCAGAGTGTTGTAGTTTTGCCTCACTTTATCAAAAAGGAACGTTAATTTTCAAATTTATCTACGTGTCAGAATCAATTAAGCCGTTGTTCCGGAAAATTGCTACCAGCACTTTCGCTATAATAATCGCAATTTTTGCTTGTGTAAGCTCAGCCTACGCGCAGCCGGATGGTAAAGCATTGTTTCAATCCAATTGTGCCAGTTGCCACAACCCCTATAAGGACGCTACCGGTCCTGCGCTGAATGGCGTGGATAGCCGTGTGCCCAGCAAGGAGTGGTTATACGATTGGGTACATAACTCAGCTTCAGTAATAGCCAGTGGTGACAAGTATGCCAATGACCTGTATAAGAAATGGGGCATGACGGCTATGACGGGTTTCCCAGGCCTGAGCGAAGAGGAGATTGACGCGATAGTTACTTATGTAAATCTGCCTCCTCCTGCAGCACCTGTTGCTGGTCCAACAACATCAGGTGAGCCTGCAAAGGACAACAGCTGGTTGTATTCAGTTGTTACCATTGTATTATTACTGTTCACGCTGATACTGTGGAGGATCAACCATGCATTACGCAGGGTAGCTTTCGAAAAGCAAGGCATTCCTAATCAGAAGGAGATACCGATGTATCGCAACAAGGTATTCATCGCTATCGCAGTGGTATTGTTATTTATAGGTGCCGGTTACTGGGTGGTAAATGGCTCTGTGAATGCGGGCCGCCAGCAGAACTACATGCCTGAGCAACCAATATTCTACTCTCACAAAGTACACGCAGGTGTAAACCAGATCAACTGTTTATACTGCCACGCGGGTGCTGAAAAGAGTAAGCACGCTATGGTGCCCTCTCCGAACATTTGTATGAACTGTCACAAGTCTATCAGTGAGTATACAGGTGATCCGCTGCACACATACGAAGGTAAAGAGATAGACGGTACCGCAGAGATACACAAGCTGTATGAATATGCTGGTTGGAACCTGGAGAAAAAAGACTACAACCGCGACACGGATGGCAATATCCTTGCTAAACCTATTGAGTGGGTTAAGATACACAACCTGCCTGACCACGTTTACTTTAACCACTCACAGCACGTGAAAGTTGGTAAAGTAGCTTGTCAGCGTTGCCATGGTGGTATCCAGACCATGGATGAGGTTTACCAGTTCGCGCCACTGTCTATGGGCTGGTGTGTCAACTGTCACCGCGAAACAGAAGTACAATTCGCTGATAACAATTACTATAGCATATTTGAAAAATACCACGAAGAGATCAAAGCAGGCAAGCGTTCAGGCGTTACTGTAGAAGATATTGGTGGTACTGAATGTCAGAAATGCCACTATTAATTGTAGTTTGATTATAATATAAAAATTATTCGGAACCATTAATTAGACCGAATCGAGCAATATGAGTCAAAAACAATATTGGAAGGGACTTGAAGAACTGAATGATACTGCTGCCCACAGGGAAGCGGTTGAAAACGAGTTCAAAGAAGATTTACCGTACGATCTGAACGGTAAACTACTTGATGCAACAACGCCCCGCCGCGACTTTTTGAAATATCTGGGATTCAGTACAGCAGCAGCTACTTTGGCTGCCAGTTGCGAAATGCCCGTGCGTAAAGTGATTCCTTATGCGATAAAGCCTGAGGAAATAGTGCCGGGTGTAGCAAATTACTATGCTTCTACATTCGTAGATGGCGGTGATTATTGCCCGGTTGTTATCAAAACCCGTGATGGCCGCCCGATAAAAGTAGAGGGTAACGAAAAATCATCTATTACATGGGGTGGTACTTCTGCACGTGTGCAGGCATCTGTACTGAACCTGTATGATAATGCGCGTCTGCGTCAGCCTTATGCAGAAGGTAAGGAAGCTACCTTTGAAGCTATTGACCGCATGATAAAAGATGGCCTGGCAGGCAATGGTAAAGAAGCATACCTGCTTACTTCAACCATTATCAGCCCGACCACAAAAGACGTAATTGCAAAATTCTTAGCCAAATATCCTAATGCAAAGCATGTAGTGTACGATCCGATATCATACTCAGGTATGCTATTGGCCAACGAAGCCAGCTATGGCAAACGCACACTGCCTACTTATCATATGGATAAGGCAGATACTATCGTGAGCCTCGGCGCAGATTTTCTGGGTACATGGCTTACTCCGATAGAATTTGCAAAGCAATACAGCAAAGGCCGTAAGGTGAGTGCTAAAAACCTGAAGATGTCTAAGCACTACCAGGTAGAGGCGATGCACACTATTACCGGTGCCAAAGCTGACATGCGTGCTACCTGCCGCCCATCTCAAATGGGCCAGATAGCTGCAGCACTGTACAACGCTGTAGTAAATGGCGCTAAACCAAACCTGGGTACGGACAAACTGAATGAAACAATAACAAAAGCGGCGGCTGACCTGAAAAAAGGTAACGGATTGGTTGTTTGCGGTTCAAACAATATGGATATACAGTTGATAGTGAATGCTATCAACGCTAATATAGGTGCTAACGGTACTACCATTAACTGGGCAGTGACCAGCAACAATAAACAAGGTATCGACTCTGATATGGTAGCTCTGACAGAAGCCATGAAGAGTGGTAATGTTGGTGCATTACTGATACACGGTGTAAACCCTGTATACGACTATTTTGATGGTGCCAAATTTGGCGAAAGCCTTAAAAATGTAGCCGTATCTGTTTCCTTCGCAGACCGTTGGGACGAAACAGCACAGGCTTGTAAGTATGTTGTTCCAGACAACAACTACTTAGAGAGTTGGGGAGATGCCGAACCTAAAACAGGTTATTTCAGCCTGATGCAGCCAGGCATAGCTCCACTGTTCAAAACACGTGCATTCCAGGACAGCCTGTTAACATGGGCTGATGCCGGTATGACCTATGGTGATTACTGGAAGAACTACTGGAGTAGTAAACTGGGTGGCCAGCACAACCTGGACATGGCATTGATGGATGGTGTTATTGAGCCAACAGGCGATATGCCGATAGCAGGTATCACTTTTACCGGCAATGCTGAAGGTGCTCTGTCTATTGTACAGCCATCTAAGCCACTGGAAGGAAAAGAACTGGTTGTTTATCAGAAAATATCTATCGGGCATGGCGGTGCATGGAGTAATAACCCGTGGCTGCAGGAGATGCCAGACCCCATAACAAAAGCAACCTGGGATAACTATGTATGTGTTTCGCCTAAAACGGCTAAAGACATGGACGAAGAGTTGACCAGCATTACAGAAGTTGTTAATGCCAAGCGTGTAGTAAAACTGACTACTGCTAACGGTCAGACCATAGAATTACCGATCGTGGTAGTTCCGGGTATGCACAACGATGTAGTAGCCGTAGCTGTTGGTTATGGCCGCGACGCAAAAGTTGGTATGGCTGCGCGTAGTGGTGTAGATAAATTTGGCAAAGAAATAGGCGGTAAGAATGCTTATCCGTTGGTCTCATTCAACGGTAAGACATTTGACTACGGTGGTGCTGTTACAGTTGAAAAAACTGCAAATACACACGATGTTGCCATTACACAAACCCACCACAGCTACGAAGCCCGTCCTATTATCCACGAATATACATTGGAGGAGTTCAGCAAAGAGCCTGAGCACCTGCTGAATACACGTAAAGAAGAATTAGAACATTATGCACACCTGCCATGGGAGCATGGTAGCGATGAACACAAAGGTGGGCACGCTGCTGCGCCAATGGCCGATCATAATGCTGATAACTGGGAAGACGATTATCGTAAGAATGGTACCCTGTACCCTGTATACGACCACCCGGGTATCCACTGGGGTATGTCTATCGACCTGACCAGCTGTATTGGTTGCGGTGCTTGCGTAATGGGTTGCCAGGCCGAGAACAACGTATCAGTGGTAGGTAAAACACACGTACTGAAATCGCAGGAAATGCACTGGATACGCATCGATCGCTATTTCAGTGGTATGCCTGAAGATCCGGACAGCATTCAGACAGTATTCCAGCCGATGATGTGCCAGCACTGTGACAACGCTCCTTGTGAGAACGTTTGCCCTGTTAACGCAACCAACCACAGTAGCGAAGGTCTGAACCAAATGGCTTATAACCGTTGTATCGGTACTAAATATTGCGCAAACAACTGTCCGTACAAAGTACGTCACTTCAACTGGATGGATTGGAACGGTGCTGACTCATTTGCAGACAACCTGTATGAGGACTACCGCCGTGATGATATGAACAGCGACCTGACACGTATGGTATTGAATCCTGACGTGACAGTACGTAGCCGTGGTGTGATGGAAAAATGTAGCTTCTGCGTTCAGCGCCTGCAGGAAGGTAAACTGGCAGCGAAGAAAGATGGTACTCCGTTGAAAGATGGTGTAGTGCGTACCGCTTGCCAGCAGGCATGCCCTACTGACGCGATCGTATTCGGTAACGTGAACGATAAGAACAGCGCGATATACAAATTGCGCAAGCAGGAGCAGAAAGAGCGTGTAAACTACGTTCTGGAGCAGATACACACATTGCCAAACGTTAACTATCTGTCATTGATACGTAACACGGATAAGATAGTAGCCGGCGATATGGATGCGGACAAAATGGTAAGTCCATTGATGTTTTAATTGAACGTTGAATAATTAGCGAAAGCTATTAATATATTTTAAAAGATATTACTAATTACGTGCTATGCATTTGAAGTACGAATCGTTTGTTAGAGAACCGTTAGTAGATGGTGATAAGACCTATCACCAGGTAACAGAAGACATTGTTCGTCCTATTGAGCAGAAACCGGGCCGCATGTGGTATGTTGGTTTCTTCTTTTCGGCAGCTCTTCTGGCTTTCGGTGTATTCTCAGTTTGGTGGGAAGTTTATTTTGGTATCGGTGTATGGGGTATCAACCGCACTGTAGGTTGGGGATGGGATATCACCAACTTCGTATGGTGGGTCGGTATCGGTCACGCCGGTACGCTGATCTCTGCCATCCTGTTGCTGTTCCGCCAGGGCTGGCGAACCGGGGTGAACCGTGCTGCAGAAGCGATGACCATATTTGCGGTAATGTGTGCGGGTCAGTTCCCGATATTCCACATGGGTCGTGTATGGAACGCTTTCTATGTACTGCCTTACCCGAATACACGTGGTGCTCTGTGGCCTAACTTCAACTCTGCTTTGATGTGGGACGTGTTCGCGATCTCTACCTACTTTACGGTATCATTGTTATTCTGGTACTCAGGCCTTGTACCTGACTTTGCAACTGTACGTGACCGTGCAAAGACAAAATTGCGTAAACGCCTGTATGGTTTGGCTTCTTTCGGCTGGACAGGTACTGCTAAGAACTGGCAACGTCATGAGGCACTTTCTCTTGTGCTGGCCGGTTTGAGTACACCATTGGTACTTTCTGTACACACGATAGTATCTTTCGACTTTGCTACTTCAGTTATACCGGGATGGCACACTACCATCTTCCCTCCATACTTCGTTGCGGGTGCGATATTCTCAGGTTTTGCCATGGTACAAACGCTGCTTATCGTATGCCGGAAGATCATGGGTCTGGAAGACTATATCACCGTAGGCCACCTGGAAGCAATGAATAAAGTAATTGTACTTACCGGTTCTATCGTAGGTGTTGCCTACCTGACCGAGCTGTTCATGGCCTGGTACAGTATGGTACCTTATGAAAAAGCGGCATTCCACTGGCGTATTATGGGTCCATACTGGTGGAGCTACTGGGCGATGATGACCTGCAACGTGGTTTCTCCGCAGTTGTTCTGGTTCAAGAAGCTGCGCCGTAACATTCCGTTCACGTTCTTTATGTCAATCATAGTGAACATTGGTATGTGGTTCGAGCGTTTCGTGATCATCGTAACATCTCTGTACCGCGATTACCTGCCGGGTAGCTGGACGTATTACAGCCCTACATGGCCTGAGATAGGTTTCTACCTGGGTACATTCGGACTGTTCTTTACATGTTTCTTCCTGTTTGCTAAATACTTCCCTGTGATAGCTATTGCAGAGATCAAGTTCGTACTGAAAACTTCAGGTGAAAGCTACAAGAAGAAAATGGAAGTTATTGAAGAGCAGAGCACTGAAGAGTTCATTGCTCAACATGCTCATCACTAAAATGAATGCAGGGCTCGCTCTGGCTTGTCCGGTAAATGAAATAAAGTTTTTTTGAACATTGCCCCTGTGGCTAACTGTCAAATTGAATAATTAATAAAAATGGCTATAAAAAAATTCGCGGTTGGGTGTTATGACGACGAAGCGGTACTGTTCCCGGCAGTGGAAAAAGTTCGCAACAGTGGTTATAAACTGCATGACGTGTACACTCCTTTCCCTGTTCACGGGTTAGACAAAGCATTGGGCCACAAGGATACAGACCTGCACGTTGCCGGTTTTATATACGGTATCACAGGTACCAGTACAGCCTTGGGGTTCATGAGCTGGATATTTACCAGCAACTGGCCGACCAACTTTGGCGGTAAGCCTCACTTCGCCTTACCTGCATTCATACCAATTACTTTCGAGACTACGGTATTGTTTGCAGCGGTAGGTATGGTACTTACCTTTTGCTACCTGAACCAGATCATGCCGGGTGTTAAGAAACACGTGTTTCACCCACGCCAGTCTGATGACCTGTTTGTAGTGGCTCTGGAACTGAATGAGCATACTTCTGAGCAGGAAGTGAAGGATTTCCTGAAATCGACCGGTGCACAGGAAATATCCATTCAAATGGCAGAGAGTGAATGGTGGTATGGCCGTTTTGACAAAGAAGAAGAGTACGAGAAACTGAACGCGGCAGTATAATTTTTATAAAAGCTTTTTGATAAGAATATAGATATTGATTTATGAATAAGACCAAAGGCATAGTGATTGCAATTCTGGCGATAGGGCTGGGTCTTACGGCGTGCAACTCAGGTAGCATCCGTCGTAACCCGGGTAAAACCTATGCACCGGACATGACTTATTCACGTGCATACGATGCTTATACAGCTAACCCGAACTTTGCAGATGGCGAAACAAGCCGCCTGCCGGTAGATGGTACAGTTGCACAGGGGCACGAACTGCCTGACCACCTGGTAGAAGGAGATACCAATGCGTACAAGACCTTTACTACCAACCTGCGTTTCAACGCAGCTGAAGTAGAAGAAGGTGGCCGCTTGTTCAATATTTACTGTGGCATCTGCCATGGTACGGCTATGGACGGACAGGGACCGCTGTATACTAGCGGTAAGTTTGCAGCTATGCCGGCTAACCTGAAA